>JAYSVE010000120.1:0-5209 GCA_043718725.1 Methylibium sp. | reverse complement strand
TGTACGAATTCGACGACGTGTTCACCGCGCCATTGCATGGGTTTCGGGACACGGCGGACTACTGGGCGCGCGGCTCCGCCAAGCCGCACCTGCACCGGATTCGCATCCCGGCGCTGCTGCTCAACGCCCGCAACGACCCGTTCGTCCCGGCCGCGTCGCTGCCATTGGCGCAACAGGTGGGCCGGCACGTCACGCTGTGGCAACCGGCCGACGGCGGGCATGTCGGCTTTGCCGCCGGGCGCTGGCCGGGGCATGTGATGGGCCTGCCCGACGCGGTGATGGGCTGGATGCTGGCGCAACTCTGAACTGATCGCAAGAACGACTGAACCCCATGACACCGCCGTACAGGTCTGAGGGAAAATCCGCGCATGGACGACATCGTCAAGGCGGCGCTGAGAAAGTGGCCCAACGTTCCGCACTGCTACGGCTGGCTGGCGCTGGACGCGCGCGGCGATTGGTACATGCGCGATGACCGCACTCAAGCGGCCGGGCCGTTCCCGCGCATCAAGGGCAGCCGCATCCTGCACGACAAGCTGCGCGAGTTCATAGCGCGCAATTACGCGAGCGATGCGGACGGTTGCTGGTTCTTCCAGAACGGCCCGCAGCGCGTTTACGTGGAGATCGAAGCAGCGCCTTGGGTGTGGCGGCTGCGTGCCGACAGCCACGGTGCAATGAACATCGAAAGCCACACCGGCCAGGCGGCGAACTATCGAGCCGCTTCGCTCGATGAGCACGGCCGCTTGTTCGTGGCCACCGACCTGGGCCTGGGCATTGTGCACACGCTGGACATGGAGAGCGGGGCCGACGCCATCGAATCCGGTGCATGGGCGCTGGAGCAGGTGCCGTTCGGCACGCTGCTCAGCCGCCACGGTTTTGTGCTGAGCCCGGCAGCTGCCGCGAAGCCGCCCGGGCGCTGAAGCAAGCCGCTATTCGAGCTTCACTTCAACGCGGCGCGCTTCGGCCGCGCTGCCGGCGTTGATCTGCTCCGGCTTATTCAGGTCGATGCGGTCTTCTGCCACACCGGCCGCTTTCAGCGCATCACGCGCTGCGAAGGCACGCTGCTTGGCCAACTCGGCATTCTTGGCCGGGTCGCCGGTGGCATCGTGGTAGCCGCTGATGACGGCCTTCTTGCCGCCCGCCACGCCGGCGATCACTTGCGCCAGCGCCGGTGCCGCCCCAACGGCCAGGTCGACCTTGCCACTGGCGAAGTAGAACTTGACGACCCCGCCTTCGACCTTGACCGACGCCGCATCGCCACTGTCTGCCGCGGGTGCTGGCGCTGCGGGTGCTGCCGATGCGGTGGCCGCCGGGGCAGATGCCGAAGCAGCAGCCACCTTGGGCTCCTCGAACTTCGCGCCCGCCTTGTTCGCGATGAAGGCCACCGCGCGGGCAATCTCGACGTCAGCGAAATCGCCACCGCCCTGCGGGCCCATCGCGCCCTTGCCTTTGAGCGCCGCAGCCAACAGCGCTTCAAATCCGGTCTTGATGCGCGGCGCCCAAGCTTCGGCATCGCCCAATTTCGGCGCGCCTGCCACGCCGGCGGCGTGGCAGGCGGCGCACTGGGCTTGGTAAACCTGCTCGCCGTTTTTCAGCGACGCAAGATCGGCGACGTCCTTGATCTCGACCCGGCCGACCGGCTGAATGCGCTGCGCGACCGCTTCGGCCTCCAGGCTTTTCGTTCCGGCCGCCGGCCGATAGCTCGACGTGACATAGATCACCAGCAGCACGATGGCCGCGATCGGAATCACAAAAGAGAAGAAGATGGCGAGGATCAATTGCTTCGGCGTTTTGATCGGGCCTTCGTGAGGCGCTTCGTGGTCGGGTGTGTGGTGAGCGTCGCTCATGAGGTCCTCGAATGCGAGATGCGGTGAAGGCGGGGCTGCGCTGGCTTGAATCTGGCCTTGACAGGTGGATTTGTCAGACCGGCCGAGCCCAGAAACGGCCCGGCCAAAACCTTGGAATTATAGGCTCGCGCCCTTGTCGGGGCTGCTTGTGGCCGGGGGGCGCTGATAGAATTCAGGCCCCGCGCGTCCGTAGCTCAATGGATAGAGTACTGCCCTCCGAAGGCAGGGGTTGCTGGTTCGATCCCAGCCGGGCGCACCAATCGTCAAGGCATTCAGAACGGAATGTCGTCGTCCATGTTGTCGAAACCGGTCGACGACTTTGGCGCGGGTTTGGCGGCAGACGATGCAGCTGGGCGTGAAGCCGGCGCGGGCGCTGAGCGTTGTGTGCCTTCACCGTAGCTGGAGCCACTTTCATCGGCACCCGCACCACCGCCCATGCCTTCGCGGCCACCCAGCAACTGCATGATTTCGGCGACCACTTCGGTGGTGTAAACGTCCTTGCCTTCCTTGTCTTGCCACTTGCGTGTCCGCAGGCGTCCCTCGACATACACCGGCCGGCCCTTCTTCAGGTACTCCCCGGCGATTTCAGCCTGGCGGTCGAAGAACACCACCCGATGCCAGTCGGTCTCTTCCTGCTTCTCACCCGATTCCTTGTTCTTCCAGACACGCGAAGTGGCGATGTTGATCGTGCAGATCGCGTTGCCGTTCGGCGTGTAGCGCACCTCCGGGTCGCGCCCGAGGTTGCCGATGAGGATGACTTTGTTGACTGAGGCCATGGTCTGCGCTCCGGGCTGTATGGGTTGGGTGGGTCGGATTATCGCGCCGCGCCCTGTCCACGCGCTTCCCACGCAATGGGGAACATCGGCACTCAATGAGTCCCCCGAAAGGGGGTCTACGGCTGGTAGCCCGCCACGCCCATTTGCCACAGCATGAAGGCAAACCAGTCGGCGCGCTCGGCAAGTTGCTGCTTCTTGGTGCTGCCGACGCCATGGCCGGCATCGAAGTCGAGCCGCATCAGCACCGGTTTGCCGCTGCGGCTGGCGCCCATCAGGCGCGCCGCCACCTTGGTGCTTTGCCACACCTCGACGCGCGGGTCGTTGACGCCATGGGTCAACAGCACCGCGGGGTAGGCGGTGCCGGGCAAGATGTTGGCGTACGTGCTCATCGCCAGCAGCGCTCGGAAGCCGGCCTCGTTCTTCACCGTTCCGAACTCCGGAATGTTGGGCACACCGTTCGGTGTGGTCTCGAAGCGAATGCCATCGAGTGCGCCGACGGCCGGGATCACGGCCGCGAACAAGTCGGGCCGCTCCGTCATCGCACGCCCCACGAGAATGCCGCCGGCGCTGCCACCCAAAATGCCCAGGCGCGACGGCTGGGTGTACTTCTGTGCGATCAAATATTCGGCACAGGCGATGAAGTCTTTCCAGGTGTTGGGCTTGGTGGTCTGAAAACCGGCCTTGTACCAGTCCTGCCCGTAAACGCCGCTGCCACGCGGGTTGGCCACCGCATAGACGCCACCGGCGTCCAGCCAGGCCAGGCGGCTCACGCTGTAGAACGGCTCCTCGGTGATGCCGTAGGCGGCATAGCCATACAGGATGGTCGGGTTGTTGCCGTCGAGCTTGACGTCCTTGTGGTGAATGATGGACAGCGGAACCATCGCGCCGTCGTGGCTGCTGACCTTGACCTCGGTTGCAACGATGTCGGCCGGCGCGTCAAAGGGCCCGGCCGGCTGCAGCCCCGTGTTGGTCACCGATCCATCGGCCGCCACCGCGAACACCTGGCGCGCCCGGTTCCAGCCCTGCAAGTCGATGATCACACCGGGCAATGCCGGGTTGGCCGAGGTCACGCCGTCGCCCGCCAGTGCGAACGATCCCGCCACCGGCAACGGCACCTCCACGGTCGCCGCGTCCGCGCCATGTGCGCGCTTGTAAAGGCGCTTGATGTTGCCGTCGCGCGTCTCGATGTACAGCGCGTCGGCGGCGGCCACCACGTTCACCACCACCCGGTCGGACGGCGGCACGACAACCCGCGCAGACGTCAACCGGGACGACTTGAGATCCATCGCCAGCACCTGCGAACGCGGCGCGCCCTTGTGGGTCACCATGTACAAGATGTCGTCGAAATAGGCCACGCCGGTCACGGCATCGGCGGCGCCGAGGAGGCGCTTCCACTGCGGCTTGCCGGCCAGCAGCGTGCGCTGCGGCGCCATGAACAGGCCCAATTCGCGCTGTGTGCCGTTGATGGCAAAGCCCAGCGCCCAGCGTCCGTCGGCCGTCAGTTGTACGAACGGCAGTTCCGCAGCGCCGATGCCGAGGCCTTTGACGGCGGTCCCGAAGACCGGCCGCGCGGTAGCCACCGGTTGACCGACCTTCATCGCGAGCACCTGGCTGTGCTGGTATTTCTGCGTCTCGGGCATGCCCTTGCGCAGCGCCTGCAAGCGGTTGAAGATCATGGTCTTGCCGTCGGCCGACCAGTCCACGCCACCGAAGTCGGCGCGGTCCACGGGCGCGCCCAACGCCTTACCGGTGCGCGTGTCCAGCACATGCAGCACGGCCGCTTCAGAGCCTTGCGCCGACAGCCCGTAGGCCACCAGGCTGCCGTCGGGTGAGGGCGTGTACCAGTTGATGGCGTGCGGTTTGCCGGTCTTTTTCTCCAGCGCTTCGGGGTCCACCAGCAGCTTGTCGCTGCCCTTCAGACCCTGGCGCATGACCAGTTTGAACTGGTTGTCGGCGGCCGAACGCCGCTCCATGAAATAGAGGTCGCCCGGAACCCGATTGACCTGCGCCACCCGGTCGGACACCGAAGCGTCGTAGCGGGTGATCTTGTCCAGCAACCCATCGCGCCCCGGAATTCGCGCCAGCAAACCACGCGCGTGGTCGTTGTGCGCCTTCATCCAGTTCACGACGTCGGGGTCGGTCTTGTTCTCGAAATAGCGATACGGGTCGTCAACGCTGGTGCCAAAGAACGTGTCCGCGACATTGCGCACCGGGGCGACCGGCGGCGGTTTGTCTTGTGCCAGGCCGGAGGTGGTCACCCATGCCAAGGCGATGGCCGTGCACGCGGCGCTTCGGATGTTCAACATGTTCAAGCCTCGTTCGTTGCGCTGCTTGAAGTTAGCACAGCCTTCGGCGAAACAACCCGCGCGAGCCGGTCCCATGCTGACGTTACGATCGACGCCCCACGCGCCCGCCCAACATGCCCACGTCCACCCCGCTGTCCATTCTGCAAGACGTCTTCGGCTACCCGGCGTTTCGGGGGGCGCAGCAGGCCATCATCGACCATGTGGTGGCCGACGGCGACGCGCTGGTGCTGATGCCCACCGGCGGCGGCAAAAGCCTTTGCTACCAGGTGCCCGCCATCCAGCG
>JAYSVE010000119.1:0-2260 GCA_043718725.1 Methylibium sp. | reverse complement strand
TGGCAACCGGCTTCAGCACATTGACGTCGAGCGCCTCGTTGAAGCCGAAGACCTTGCGGTTCCAGCCCTCCCACGGGTCCAGGCGCTGGCCCGGGCCGCCGCGCGCGGTCACCATCGCGGTCTCCAGCGTCGTGCAACCTGAAATCAGCGTCAGCAGCGCGAGCAGCCAAGCCGCGCCGAAACCTGCCAGGCTGCCGCGCTTCACTTCTTGGCTCCAGTCGCGGCGGGCGCCGCCGACGAACCCGCGTCGGCCGCCTTGTTGAACAGGAACTGGCCGATCAGGCTTTCCAGCACCACGGCCGACTGGGTCTGGGTGATGACGCCGCCGGCCTCCAGGTTCTTCTCGTCGGCCCCGGGCTCCAGGCCCAGGTACTGGTCGCCCAGCAGGCCCGAGGTCAGGATGCGCGCCGACGAGTCCTTGGGAAATTGCACATTGCGGTCCACCTCCAGGCTGACGACGCCCTGGTAGCTTTTCTTGTCCAGCGTGATCGCGGTGACGCGGCCGATCGTGACCCCGGCGCTGCGCACCGGCGCGCGCACCTTGAGGCCGCCGATGTTGTCGAACTTGGCGCTCAACGGGTAGGTGGCGGCGCCGCTGAAGCTGCCCAGGTTGGCGGCCTTGAGCGCCAGGAACACCAACCCGACGATGCCCAGCAACACAAAAACGCCCACCATGATTTCGGTGCTCTTCTTGCCCATCTCGTTGTTCCTTTGACCGGCGACGCCTAGGGCGTCGAAAACATCATCGCCGTGAGTATGAAGTCCATGCACAGCACGCCCAGCGACGCGATGACGACGGTGCGGGTCGTCGCGTGCGCCACGCCCTCGGGCGTCGCCTGCGTCTCGTAGCCCTGGTAGAGCGCGACGAAGGTGCAGATCACCCCGAACACCATGCTCTTGACGATGCCATTTCCCACGTCGCGCTGCACATCCACGCTGCTTTGCATGATGGACCAGAAGTTGCCGGCGTCCACGCCAATCAGCAGCACGGCCACCACATAGGCGCCGAGGATGCCCACGGTGGAAAACAGGATCGCCAGGATCGGCATTGACACGATGCCGCCCAAAAAGCGCGGCGCCAGCACGCGGCTCTTCGGGTCGATGGCCATCATCTCCATCGCGGCGAGCTGCTCGCCGGCCTTCATCAGGCCGATTTCGGCGGTGAGCGAGGTGCCGGCGCGGCCGGCGAACAGCAGGGCCGTGACCACCGGCCCGAGCTCACGCACCAGCGACAGGTTGACGATCAGGCCCAGCGATTCGGCCGCGCCGTAGGCCACCAGGGCGTAGTACATCTGCAGCGCCAGCACAAAACCGACGGCCAGCCCCGAGGCCATGATGATCACCAGCGAGCGGTTGCCGATGGCATGGATCTGCGCCACCACCAAAAAGGGCCGGCGCAACGCGGCCGGGATGTTGCGCAGCAATTCGTAGAAGAAAAACGCGTGGTGGCCCAGCGCCAAAAGGATCTGGAGCGCGCTGCGGCCGAGCGCCGCGACGGCCGCCGTCATGCCCGCACCCCGAAGTCTTCGGCCAGCGGCTTGGCGGGGTAGTGAAAGCGCACCGGGCCATCGGGCTCGCCGCGAATGAACTGGCGAACCTCGGGGTGCTCGGAGGCATTCAACTCCCGCGGCGTGCCATGCGCGACCACCCGCCCCTGCGACGACAACAGGTAGGCGTAGTCACAGATCGAGAAACACTCCTGCACATCGTGCGACACCATCAGCGACGTGGCGCCGGTGGTGTCGTTGAGCGTCCTGATGAGGTTGGCCGCCACCCCCATGGAGATCGGGTCCAGGCCCGCGAAGGGCTCGTCGTACATGATGACCTCGGGGTCGAGCGCGATGGCCCGCGCCAGGGCGACGCGGCGCGCCATGCCGCCGGAGATCTCTGAGATGCGCAGGCCGGCCGCGCCGCGCAAGCCGACGGCGTTGAGCTTCATCAGGACCACGTCGCGGATCATCTCGTCGCTCAGGTCGGTGTGTTCGCGCAGCGGGAAGGCGACGTTCTCGAACACCGTCAGGTCGGTGAACAGCGCGCCGAACTGGAACAGCATGCCCAGCCGCCGGCGCAACCTGAAGAGCTGTTGGCTGTTGCGCGGATCAACCGTTTCGGTGTCGAAACGCACCGTGCCTTGTGTGGCCGCATGCACGCCGCCGATCAGGCGCAGCAAGGTGGTCTTGCCACACCCCGAGCCACCCAGAATGGCCGTGACCTTGCCACGTGCGAATGTCAGCGACACATCGTTGAGGATGGTTCTGCC
>JAYSVE010000118.1:0-12815 GCA_043718725.1 Methylibium sp. | reverse complement strand
CCCTTCGCCGCGCTCAATGCCGACCCGGCCGTGATGGCGTTCTTTCCCGCGCCGCTGGCGCGCGAGGCCAGTGATGCGAGCGTCGACCGCTGGCAGGCCCAACTGGGCGAGCGCGGCTGGAGCAACTGGGCGGTGGATCTGCGCGCAACGCAGGAATTCATCGGCTGCGTGGGCCTGACGGTTCCGCGCCGGGTGCTGCCGTTTTCACCCTGTGTCGAGATCGGCTGGCGCCTGGCCAGGGCGCACTGGGGCCAGGGCTTCGCAACCGAGGCCGCCTGCGCTGTCCTGGGCATCGGTTTCACTCGCCTGGCCCTGCCGGAGATCGTCTCGTTCACCAGCGTCGGCAACCTGCGCTCGCGCGCGGTGATGGAGCGCATCGGCCTGCATGACGCGCACCAGGACTTCGAGCATCCCGGTGTTGCACAGGGCAGTTCGCTGCGCCGGCACTGCCTTTATCGCCTGAGCCGGGAGCAATGGCGCGCCGCAACGGCGTAGCATCATCGGCGTTGCTTCCCTGGGCCCTCGAATGACCCTGAACCGGCGCCCGCCGACCGATCCCAGCGACGCCCTGGCGCAGTACCGGCGCCGTGCCGCTGTTTACGACCTCGAACTCGCCTTGTTCGAGCCGGTGCGCCAGCGCGCCATCGAGCGGCTGGGTTTGCAGACCGGCGAAGTGGCCTTTGACGTCGGCTGCGGCACCGGCCTGAGCCTGGCGCTGCTGCAACGGGGCGTCGGCGCCCAGGGCCACATCGTCGGCATCGAGCAGTCGCCCGAGATGATGGCGCAGGCGAGCCAACGAATGGCGCAACAACATTGGCGCAACGTCACGTTGCTGCAGACGCCGGCCGAGAGCGCGCCGTTCTCGTACCGCGGCGACGCCGCGCTGTTTCACTTTACCCACGACATCCTGCGTGCGCCGAGCGCGCTGGCCCATGTGATCAACCATCTGCGACCGGGCGCGCGGGTCGTCGCCTGCGGCCTGCAATGGGTGAGCCCGTGGCTGTGGCCCGTCAACTGCCTGGTGTTGCCGGCCGCGCTGCACTCGGTTTCTTCGCTCGAAGGCCTGGACCGGCCGTGGAGCCTGCTGGAGGCGCTTGTCGACGTGCAGTCGGTCGAGACCCTGTGGCTGGGCGCCGTGTATGTCGCGCGCGGGGTGGTGCCGCGCAAGCGCCGACCGAAGTGACGTCCACGGGTCCTGGTGCCGACCCCGGTGTCGCGGCGCTGCCCGCCGGCGCCGCGCCGCTCAAGGGTGGCTACCATCGGCGTTTTCCAACCCCTGGACTTCAATCATGGATGCTCGCAATGGCTTTCGGCTGCCGCGGATCTGCCTGCCGCGCCCCGGAATCGACCTGACGAAATGGGCCGTCGTGGCATGCGACCAGTACACCTCGGAGCCGCAGTACTGGGCCCAGGTGGCGCGTGAGGTGGGCGATGCGCCGTCGAGCCTGCACCTGATCTTTCCCGAGGCGCACCTGGGCTCGGCGGATGCCCCGGCGCGCATCCGCAAGATCCAGGAAGCGATGGTCAGCTACCTGTCGAGCGGGCTGCTCCAGGACCGCGAAGGCGCCATCTATGTGGAGCGTACCCTGGGCCAGCAAACCCGTCGCGGCCTGATGCTGGAGCTGGACCTGGAGCACTACGACTTTGGCCGCGGGTCGACCAGCCTGATCCGCCCGACCGAGGGTACGATCGTCGAGCGGCTGGCCCCGCGCATCGCGGTGCGAAGCGGCGCCGAACTGGAGTTGCCGCACATCCTGGTGCTGATCGACGACCCAGGGCAGACGGTGATCGAACCCCTCAGTGCCGCGCGCCAGGCGCTGACGAAGCTGTATGAAACCGAGCTGATGCGGGGCGGCGGGCAGGTCGCCGGCTACGCCGTCGACGCGGCCCACAGCGACCGCGCGGTGCGGGCGCTGCACGCGCTGGCGGACCCGCAGGCGTTTGCGGCGCGCTATCGCGTGCCGCCCGACACGCCGGTGATGCTCTATGCCGTGGGCGATGGCAACCACTCGCTGGCAACCGCCAAGTCGATCTGGGACAGCGTCAAGGGCGCGGTGGGCATGGACCATCCGAGCCGCTACGCCCTGGTCGAGGTCGAGAACATCCACGATCCCGCGCTGGCCTTCGCGCCGATTCACCGTCTGCTGTTCGGCGTTAGCGTCGACGTTCGCCAGGCATTGGCCGACGCGTTCGGCAGCCGCCTGTCTTGCACCGAGCTGCCCTCGGCGGCTTTGATGCGCGAGCGCGTTCAGGCCACGCAGGGCCTGCGTCACGCCGCCGGGCTGATCGGGCCCGGCGCGCGCTTTTGCATGATCGAAATCAATGATCCGCCCTCGACACTGGCGGTCGGCACCCTCCAGCCGTTCATCGACGAGTTGATCGAGCGGGGCGGCGCCACACACGTCGACTACGTCCACGGTGACGACGTGCTGGAGCGCCTGGCGACGGACGAAGGCAACGTCGGCATTCACCTGGCGGCCGTGGGCAAGAGCGATCTGCTGCGCAGGGTGGTGCGCGAAGGCCCCTTGCCGCGCAAGACGTTCTCGATGGGTGAGGCCCACGAAAAGCGCTACTACATCGAGGCTCGGCGCATCCGCGCACCGGACGACGCCGCAGCCGCTGCGCGCTGACGCGCCCCGGCGCTGGCGCTGTCCTCAGCGTTCGTACGCCTTCGGCAGCAGGATGCGAAACGTCGTGCCTTCGCCGATTGTCGAATCCAGCTCCAGCGTGGCATCGAGCAAGCCGCAAAGGCGCTTGACGATGGACAGGCCGATGCCCTCGCCGGCCTGCTGAACCACGGCGCGGCTGTCTGTCCGGGCCGGGTGCGGAATCGACGGCTCGGGCTTCACGTGCGTCACTTCTCCTGCGATGTTGTCGGCCACCACATCTGCCGCCTGGTCGGTTGCCACCTCCAGCGCGCCGGCCAATGCCGAGCCGGGCCCGGCGTGGAAGCCCGGTCCGGTGTCGCGGACCTGGATGAACCAGCGGCCGGCGTCGCCGCCTTGGTTCTCGCCCCAGCTCACACTGACACCGCCCTGGCGGGTGTACTTGATGGCATTGAGCACGAGGTTCTGGACGATGCGCCCGGTCTTGACGGCATCGCCGTTGACCACGAACGATGCCGGGCCGTCGATCTTGAGGAACAGCTTTCGTTCGTCCGCCGCGGCCTGCAAACCTTCGGCCAGGTCGCGCACGACACCTGAAGCGTCCATTTCGGCCACGCTCAGAACCTCTCGACCGCCCTGCAGGCGCGCCAGGCTCGTCACATCCAGGAGCAGCCGGTGCAGCGCGCGCACATTGCGGTCCAGCGCGCCGAGAAACTTTGCCCGCACATCGTCCGAGGCCTTGGCCGATGTCAGGCCGGCCGTGGCGACGACGACGACGCCCAGGTTGCCTCGCAGGTCGTGCGCGGCCTGCTCCCACAGCTCGGCTCGTTGCAGCTCCAGCTCTCGCAACGATTCCAAGGCGTGTTCGAGGTCGGCGACATGGCCCGCCGCCTCAAGCTGTTGCAACTGGAAATAGCGTGACGTGCTTGAACTGACGGCAACGCTGTACATCGCAGCCCAGATCTTGCGTGCCTCGGCCATGGGGCCAGGCCCGATCGACGCCAGCGCCGCGGCACAGTGGTCAAGTTCGACGACAACGCATTCGTTCAGGCGCCCGAGTTCGCGCACCACCTCGCTCAGGTCAAAGCCCTGTTGCCAGCGGTGCAGGCCATGCGCCGCCGCGTCGCCCTTTTGCTCGGCTTCAGCCGCCGCGCGGGTCGCGCCATCGCCGGCCGCCAGCCTGCGCTCGAAGTCTTCAAGCAGCGCCGGGAGGTGGTCGTGCAGCTGGGCTCGGGGAAGCGACGTTCCGGTGGTCAGTTTGGGGTCGGCCGTCACCCGCCGGCGCCAGGCATCCAGGATGGCGTCGCGGCGCTGGGCGATGTGGGCGGCGAGCGCCAGGAGTTGATCGTGCTGGGTCGGCATTGGACGGCAATGGTGGCACGACAACCCGAGTGGGACAAGTCCAAGTCCAGGCCGCTCGCGACCGGGCGCGCCGACGCGGTCTCAATCGTCGACCCGCAGAGCCGCGGCCCACAGCTCGGCGGGCCGCGCGAAGATCGATGCGCCGACCAGTGCGGCGCCGTCTTCGGCCAGGCGCACCCAGGCCAGCGTGTCGTGGGGGCTGCCTCGAACCAGGTCGCGGGAGCGTTCTTCCACCAGCCAGGCGTGCAGCCTTTCGTACAGGTGCGGGTGGCGCTGGCGAGCCCACGCCAGACCCACCAGGTCGGCGTAGCCTTCCTCGCGACGCGCGGCCTTCATGGCCGCGAGGTCGGTGCCGGAAGCGGCGTCGGACGCGTCGACGGCGTCGTCGTCCCTGAACGCCACCGGCAGGTCGTGCCAGGCGCCGTCCAGGTAGCGCCGGCAGTGGCCCAGTTCATGCGCGGCCATCAATTCGAGCGTGGCGTCAAGCAGGTCGGGCTCGATGCGCTCCAGTGTCGCCTGCGCCTCCGGGTTGCCGCGCATCGACAACACCAGCTTGCAGCGGCCCTGCACAAACCCCAGGGCCAGCGGCGCGGCGCCGGGCGACTGCTGCGGCTGCACGACGATGTCCAGCGCAAGCCGGGCCTGCCTGGCGAACTCGACCACCGGCCAGGCGCCTTTCAACCAGCGCGTTTCCAGCGGCGTCAGGTCGGCGGCGACGCAGGCCGATGAGGCCAGCAGCGCGGCGACAAAACCGGGGATGGATTTCCACATCGAAGGCCTCCTGGACACCGATTTTTCGTCGTGCCGGGCAGCGAGCTTGAGTCCGCGCCCCGCGTCGTGCTGGCCAACGTGAGTTGCTGCACGAAGCTTGCCGGTTCAGGGCGCCCGAGGTCGGCCGAAGTGCGCGCCTTCCTCGTCGGCGGCGACGCCCTCGTTCAGCAGCGCGCAGAACTTGCGGTCGAACTCGCGGCGCATGGCGTTGATGGCTTCGCTGTCCTGCGGCGACAAATCCTTCTCTTCGCGGTTGTAGATCGCGATGTGGGCCTGGCTCTCAAGCACCGCCAGCATGACGTCGCGCGCCAGCGTCCGCAGCTGGCCGGCGATCACCCTGTTGTTCGTCGAATCGGCGCGCCCCGGTCGGCCGTAACTTAGGGCTCCGAAGTCAACGACAGGCGTCACGATCATGGCCACTTGCACACTGGGTTTCACGCTGCGCCTGGCAACCTCAGACGACGACGTTGACGAGGCCTGCGCGGTGCGCTCGCAGGCCTACGGGCACCACCTGCCGGAGATGGGCGAGCGTCTGGCCGCGCCCGACGCGCTCGACCAGGCCGAGGGCACGGCCGTGTTCCTGTGCCGCGACAAGGCCAGCGGCCGGGGCATCGGCACCGCGCGCATCCAGGTCAGCGGGTTCGGCCCGCTGCTGCTGGAAAAAAGCCTGATCCTGCCGAACTGGCTGGCCGGCATGCCGCGCGCCGAGATCACCCGGCTGTCGGTGCTGGCCGGCGCCGACCCGCTGGCCAAGCTGTGCCTGATGAAGGCGAGCTACCTGTTCTGCCTGGCCAGCCAGTTGCGCTGGATGGTGATCGGCGCGCGCAACGAGGCGTTGATCCGCAACTACCGGCGCCTGGGCTTTCGCGACGTGCTGGGCCCGGACGACCGCGTGCCGCTGGCCCATGCCGGGGGGCTGCCGCACCGCATCCTGGCGTTCAACGTGACCTCGGCCGAACACGCCTGGGTCGAGGCCCGCCACCCGTTGTACGGCTTCATGGTCGAGACGTTTCACGAAGACCTGCAACTGTTCCAGCGCCAGGCCCCGGTGTCTCGGCCGCAACACAGTGAACGCCAACTGGCGGCCGCGGCCTGAGTCTCGATCCCGCGTCTCGATCCCGTCCCTCAGTCCTGCGTCGGCGGCCGCGGCGCGCGCGCCTGGCCCCAGCGGCCGAGCGTGGCGATGAGCTGCTCGCGCGTGTAGGGTTTGCTGAGGAAGTCGTCCATGCCCGCGGCCAGACATTGCTGGCGGTCGGTGTCGGTGGCGGTGGCGGTGAGGGCGATCACCGGCACGCGCGCCAGGCGCAGCGTGCGTTCCTGGGCGCGGATCTCGCGCGTGGCGGCCAGGCCGTCCATGGTCGGCATCCGGCAATCCATCAGCACCAGGTCCGGGCGGTTCACTTCGCGCAGGGCATGGCGCACCGCCTGGTGGCCGTTGCTCACGCGCTCGGCCTGGATGCCCAGGTTCTCCAGGTAGGCCAGGGCGATCAAGGCGTTGACGTCGTCGTCCTCGGCGATCAGCACCTGGTGGAGCGCGAGCACCGGTGGCGCCGCCGCGCTGGAGGTTTCGACACCGACCGGCTTTGTGGCGGGCGCGGTCGGCAGGCTGGCGGTGAAGGTCGCGCAGGTGCCCACGCCCACGCTGCTGGCGATGGCGACGTCGCCGCCCATGGCCAGGGCGATGTCGCGTGCGATGGTCAGCCCCAGGCCGGCCCCTTCGAACGGCCGGGCGGAGGCGCCGCCGCCCTGGCGAAAAGCTTCGAACAGATGCGCCATGTCGCGCGTGGCGATGCCGGGGCCGGTATCCGTCACTTCGGCGCAGACCGTGCCGCTGGCGGCGTCGCGGCGCAGGATCAGCGTGACCGCGCCATGCGGCGTGAACTTGACCGCATTGCCCAGCAGGTTGTGCAGCACCTGGCGGAACCGTGCCGGGTCGCCGACGACCCAGCAGGGCGCCTCGATCCGGTGCTGCAAGGCCCAGTCCAGGCCCTTGTCATCGGCGCGCACCGCGTAGACATCGGCCAGCGACTGGATCTGCGCGACCAGCTCGAAGCGTTCGCTGCGCATCGCGAACTGGCCGGCCTCCACGCGCGAGATGTCGATCAGGTCGTTGATCAGCCCGAGCAAATGCGTGCCCGAGGATTCGATCAGCTCGACGCGCCTGGCCACCGCCGGGTCGCTGGCCTCCAGGTGCAGCAGCCGCGCCAGCCCCAGGATGCCATGCAGGGGGGTGCGCAACTCGTGGCTGATGTTGGCCAGGAACTGGGTCTTGACGGCGCCCTGGCGCAGCGCCAGCCTCAGCGCCTCGTCCTTCTCGACGGCCAGCGCCTGGGCCCGCAGGCGCAGCATCAGGCCGTCGACCAGCCGCTGTTCGGACGCCGATGCGGTGGCGAGCTGCAAGCCCAGCAGCATCAACAAGCCGATGCCGCCGATCCAGCCGAATTCGTCGGCCCGCAGCAGCAGGCCCAACGCGGTCAGCGCGAGGATGGGCAGCACATAGGCGGTCGTCGAGCGCCGGCTGAACTGCAGGCCAAAGGTCGCCACGCACGAGACGCAGGCCAGTGCCGCACCCATCAGCGACGCGGTCGGGATGGGTGCCGACATCAGCGCGAAGCCGGCCACGCCCCAGACGATGCCGTCGACCAGCAGCCAGGCGTCGGTTGCGCGCTGCCAGGCGGCGCCGCCGGGGCGGCCCAGGCGTTTGTAGCGCAGCCCTTTGATGATCCGCCAGCCCGAGACCGCCACCTTGACCAGCAGCCAGGCGTCGACCACCGGGCTGGCCAGCGCGACGCCGCGCCATTGCAAGGCCAGGAAAATCGCAAATGCCGTGGCGACGACCGCACCCAGCGCGGTGTGTTGCAGCACCATGTTCAACTGCTCGTCGGCGACTTCGGCGCGCCGGGCCGGGCGCGCGCCGAGGCCAAGCCGCCGGCGCAGCCGCGTCAGCCGGTCGGCTGGATTCGGGTCGTGCGCTTCGCTTTCAGTCACGCCGGCAGGTTGGCTGTCTGACGGGCTCAGCCGCTGGGGCCGCCCGCGCCCGGCAGGCTCATCGCCTCGCCCAGGCGCACGGCACGCTCCGGCGCCCAGGCCGGGTTGAAGGGCGGCCCCCCGGCGGGCACCAGCAGGACCACCGTCGAGCCCAACAGGAAGCGGCCCATTTCGTCACCCTGATGCAACTGCAACGGCGGTTCGCCGGCGGCCGGGTAGTGCCAATCGCGCAGCGCGCCGGCCCGCGGCGGGTTGACCACGCCGTGCCATACCGTGGCCATGCTGCCGACGATGGTGGCCCCCACCAGCACCAGCGCGAACGGGCCGCGGGCCGACTCGAAAACGCAGACCACGCGCTCGTTGCGCGCAAACAGCCCCGGCACGCCGCGCGCGGTCACCGGGTTGACCGAAAACAGCGTGCCGGGCACATGAATCATGCGCGCCAGGCGGCCGTCGCAAGGCATGTGGATGCGGTGGTAGTCCTTCGGGCTCAGGTAGAGCGTGGTGAAACTGCCGTTCTGGAACCGTGCGGCCAACGCGGCGTCGCCGCCGAGCAGCGCCGTGGTCGAGTAGCGGTGCCCCTTGGCCTGGAAGATCTGGTCGCCGTCGATGGCGCCGAACTGGCTGATCGCGCCGTCCACCGGGCACACCAGCTCGGCCGGCGCCAGCGGCCGCGCGCCGCGTTTGAGCGCGCGGGTGAAGAACTCGTTGAAGCTGGCGTAGCTGGCGGTGTCCGGGTTGGCCGCCTCGGTCATGTCGACGCCGTAGCGGCCGATGAACCATTCGATCAGCCGCGTCGTCAGCACCCCGGCCCGCGCCGACGCAATGCGCCCGCCGAACGCCGTCATCGCCTGCTTGGGGCTGAAGTATTGCGGCAGCACGGCAAGTCGGTCCGACACGTTGGCGTCCAGGGGGTTTGCAAGGGTCGCGATTGTATCGAGGGCCGCGTCAACGACGGCCGCGCCAAGACCAGGCCAAGGCAACGCTGATCAAGTCCTCGCGAGGGACTTGTTCAGCGTTGCCCTAACGCGCCGCCGCCGGCCGGCTGCGGGCCACCAGGTCGGCCAGCCCGCTGCCGTCGAGTGCGCGCAGGAAGGCCACCAAGGCGCGCTTCTCGGCGGCCACCAGCGCCAGCGGGCGCAACAGGGCGCTGGCGGTCGGCCGCGCGCCGCCGCCGCGGTCGTAAAAATCAACCACGGCCTCCAGGGTCGGCAAGGACCCGTCGTGCATGTAGGGCGGCGTTTGCGCAACGTTGCGCAGGCTCGGCGTCTTGAAGGCAAAGCGATCGGCCGCGGCCTGGGTGGCTTCGATGCGGCCGCCGTCTGGCGCCGGATCGGAGGCCAGTGTGCCGAGGTCGGCATCGCTCAGGACCGTCTGCACACCGGCCGCCAGCGGCACCGCGAAGCGCCGGCCCGGCAGCGGTGCCAGCCCCGCGCCGGTGGCGTGGAAGCGGCCGTCGGCAAGGAGTGCGCTGGCCGCGCCGATGAGATGGCACCGCGTGCAACCGGCCTTGCCGGCGAACAGCTCGAAGCCCTGTTGCTCCAGCGCCGACAGGGCCGTGGCCTGGCCACCGTAGCGCCAGCGATCGAAACGCGAATCGGCGGCGACCAGGCTGGCCTGGAACGCGGCGAGAGCCACACCGACGTTGTGCCGGCTCGGGCCGGCGCCGCCGAATGCGTGCTCAAACCCAACCCGGTAGTCGGGCAGCGCGCGCAGGCGCGCCAGCACCTGGCCGACCGAGGTGTTGGCCATTTCGTCGGCGTGCAGCAGCGGCATCCAGGCCTGCGCGACAAGCGACGATTCACGCCCGTCGTGAAACAGCCTGGCCTGCCAGGCCACGTTCAACAGGCTGGGCGCATTGCGCCGCAGGCTCCTGCCTTCGATGCCCAGGCTGGTGCGCGACGTGTGCGACGTGAAGCCTTCTTCGGGCACATGGCACATCGCGCAAGACATCGCGCCGTTGGCCGCCAGTCGCCGGTCGAAAAACAGCTTGCGGCCGAGTTCGATGTGCGCGGCGGCCCGCGGCACCTCGGCCGGCAAGACCCGCGGCGGCAGGCCGAATGCCGCGTCGGCGCGCTGGCTGTCGGCAACCCGCGGCCGGGGCGCGGCCGCCGGGCCGGCCGTCTCGAGGGCCAGTGTCTTGAGGTCGTTGACGATCACCTCCGGGTGCAAGTAGGCGGCGCTGTAGATCTCGCGCACCTGGCCGCGCCGGTCCAGCAGGAACACCTTGAGCAGGTGGGTGCGGGTTCGGGTCGCCGCACCGCGCGCGTCGCGTTCGACTTCGACGTCCTGGCCGAAGTCGGCCAGGATCGGCAGCAGCAGAGGGGTCGAGTAGGTGGTCAGGAAATGCCAGGGCAGGTCTTTGGACCGCGCGTTGGCGCCGCCATAGGCCTGCATCGCCCGGGGTGTGTCGTGGTTCGGGTCGAACGACAGGCTCACCAGCCGCACCTGCCCGCGCAAGGCGGGCTCGGCCAGCGCGCGGCGGCGCACGCTGTCGAAGGCCTCATACGCCAGCGGGCAACCGAGCGGGTCGGAGCAGTAGGTGTAGACGAAGGACAACAAGGTCAGCGCGCCGTGGGTGTAGTTCGACAGCCGGCGCGGTGTCCAGTTGCGCTCCAGCACCCAGCCATCGGCCGCGGCCTGGATCACCGGGAGCCCATAGCTGCCGGCCGCCGGTGCGATGAAGTCCTGCGGCGGCGGAGTAGGCTGCTGCGCCGGCGACAGGCCGCAAGCCGCCCCCCAGGCGCAGGCCAGCACGCCGGCGCGCACTGCGCGCCACAGGCTCAACGCGGCGCCGCTGCAAGTTGCCGCGCGGCCTCCAGCGACGCGTTCGCGCCGGCCCGGGCGCTGAACTTCATGTGGTGGGCGCGGCCCAGCTTGAGCTTGTTGAAGTCGACCTCGAAGGCCGGCGTGAGATCCTTGCCGTCCCAATTGAAGGCGCGCAGGAACTGCTCGTTGTCGTCGCCCTTCTTGTCCCAGTTGGCCAGCAGCGACGAGGTGATGTAGACACGTTTGCCGTCCCAGCTTTGCGAGACCATGTTGACCTGCTTGCCGGTGACTTTTTCGTAGGTCTGCTTGGGCGCCTCGGGGTTGCTCAGGTCGAAGTAGCGGGTCTTGCCGTCCATGAAGGTGTTGACCCACAGCCCCTTGCCGTCGGCGTTGATCGAGATGTCCACCGGCAGCGGGATCTTCGCCGGGTCGCCGATGGTGGCCACGTCCCTGGCCTGCCACTGGCCGCCGGCGTCCTGCTTGACCAGCCACAGCTTGGAGGTCAGAGCGGTGGCCGTGATGGCCCAGTTGTCGCCTGCGGCCAGCGACCAGCGGATCTCCAGCGGCGCGCCCGGCACTTCGAACACCTTGCTCGGCTTCATCGCCTTCAAGTCCCACAGCGCCATCGAGCCGCCGAAGTTCTTCATCGCGTTCGCATCCTTGATGAGCGTGCCCAGGTCCATCATGTAGTTGGTCCAGCCGGTGAAGCTCGACGTGAGCATGGCGTTCTTCTGCGGGTTGATGCCGATGTCGTAGCCGTAGCCGTCACCGCCGCCGATCTCTTTGATGCCCTTGGGCATGCCGTGGCCAGAAATGAACTGGCCCTTGTTGTTGTAGACCGCGATGCCGGTGGCGCCGCCGTGGTCCTTGGCGTTCGACAGGCCCTGCACCATCATCCGCCCCGGCAGCGCGTAGAAGGTGTGTGGGCCGACGAAGCCGGATTTGGTCTCGAAGTCCTTGATCCGGTTGACCAGCCTCGGCTTGGCCGGGTTGCTGCCGACGTCGAAGACGAAGATCTGGTTGTCGTCCAGGCGTCCGGCCCAAAGGTGCTTGCGGTCGTCGGTGAAGCCCATGTGGTGGGCCTCGCCGCGCCCGGTCACCGAAACCGAGTGGATGACCTTGCCGTAGCTCTTGCTGGCCGGGTCGGCGTCGATCGTGACGAGTTTGTCGGCGCCGTCGCCCAGCCCCTTGACGCCCAGCGTCCAGACATGCAGAAAATGCTCCTGCCCCTTGATCAGGCGGCTCATGTAGGGCGAGTTGCAGGTCTCGTCGGCGCGCGCCGGAGCGAGCGGGGCGGCAACAAGGACAAGCGCGACTATCGTCGGGACGACAACGCGCAGGGTGGCCAGGCTCATGGTGTCTCCTTCGGTGGGTGGGATTAGAAAATCCTACTCCCGTCGCAGCCTTTGGCGCGATCCGATCTGCACGTTTTTTGAACCCTCGCGTCAACCGGGGTGAAGCGCGGCCGCGGCGCCAGCGCCTACAGTCCGGGCTCGCCACCGCGGCGCCACAGCGACTTTGCCCGCCCTTTCGACCCACCCATGCCGATGACCACCCCTGCGTCCCAGCGATACAGCCGCACCGCAATGGCGTTGCACTGGGTGCTGGCGCTGGCCATCGTCGGCTCGTTCAGTCTTGGGCTCTACATGCACGAATTGCCGGTGTCGCCGCTACGCCTCAAGCTCTACAACTGGCACAAATGGGCCGGCGCCTGCATCCTGGCGTTGTCGGCGTTGCGGCTGTTGTGGCGCCTGACCCACCGCCCGCCGGCCGACCTGCCCGCGCCGGCCTGGCAGCAGCGGGCGGCGCGCATCACCCACGGCCTGTTGTACGCGCTGTTCTTCGCGGTGCCGCTGGCCGGCTGGGCCTACAGTTCGGCGGCGGGGTTTCCGGTCGTGGTGTTCGGCGTGTTGCCGTTGCCGGACTTCGTGCCGGTCGACAAGGGTCTGGCCGACGCCATCAAGCCGTTGCACAAGTACCTCGCGATCGCGATGGCGCTGCTGGTGCTGACGCACGTCGGCGCCGCGCTCAAACACCACTTCATTGACCGCGACGGCCTGCTCTCCCGCATGGCGCCGGCGCGCACCCGAAAGAGCCCCACATGAAATGCTTATTCGCCGCGTTGCCACTCGCCTGCCTGGCCTGCTTTACGGGCGCCGCCGGCGCGCAACAAAAAATGCTTCCGGCGCAAAGCGAAATCGCCTTCACCAGCAAGCAAATGGGCGTGCCGGTGAGCGGCACATTCAAGAAGTTCGAGGCCCAGGTGGCCTTCGACCCGAAGAAGCCCGAGGCCGGCAGCATCGCTTTCAGCATCGACCT
>JAYSVE010000117.1:0-12831 GCA_043718725.1 Methylibium sp. | reverse complement strand
ATCGCGCGGTCGACAAACGCTATGTCGCCGTGGTGCATGGCGCGGTGGCACAGGCAAGCGGCGAGATCGACCTGCCGCTGTGCGTCGACTGGCCGAATCGGCCGCGCCAACGCGTCGACCCTGAGCATGGCCGGCCCTCGCTCACCCGCTACACCGTGTTGGCGCGGGACGCGCAGCGGCACACCACGCGGCTGGCGTTGCTGCCGCTGACCGGCCGCTCGCACCAGTTGCGGGTCCATCTGCACGCCCTCGGGCACCCGATCCTGGGCGACGCCCTGTACGCCCCCGCGACGGTCCAGGCGCTGGCAGCGCGCCTGATGCTGCATGCCGAGTCGCTGGCCTTTGCGCACCCCGTCAGCGGCGCCCGTGTGCGCTTTGAGGCCACCGCGCCGTTCTGATCTGCAGGCGTTCAGGCGACGTCGCGCTTGGACCTGGCGCGCGCCTTGCCCAGCACCTTCCAGCGCGCCGAGAGTTGCTGGCGCTCCAACACGCTCAGCGTGTCGCGGCGCGCTTCGCGAGCGAGCTTGTGGTAGTTGCGCAGCCGATCGTGGTCGACGCCGACGCGCACCGCACAATCGGGTTCGTCCAGGTGTTTGCAGTTGCGAAAGCGGCAAGCCGCGGCGAGGCTCTGGATGTCACCGAAGCTGGCGGCGAGTGTGGCCTCGTCGACATCGGGGCGCAGCGCCCGCAGCCCTGGCGTGTCGATCACGCAGGCCCCCGAGGGCAGGCGGTGCAGCGAACGCGAAGTGGTGGTGTGCTTGCCGCGGCTGTCATGCTCGCGCACGGCGCCCGTGTCTTGCACCGCGGCGCCGAGCAAGGTGTTGGTCAAGGTCGATTTGCCGGCACCCGACGAGCCCAGCAGCACCAGCGTCTGCCCCGCTCCCAGATAGGGCCGCAACGCCTGGGCGGCGGCCGCCACGGTGGCGTTCATGGCCAACACGTCGACCCGCGCCGAGACGCGGCCGCGCAAGGCGTCGAGCCGGCGTTGCAGTTCGTCGGGGGCGTGCGCGGCGACATCGGCCTTGGTCAGCACGATCACCGGCGCGATCCCGCTGCCGTGTACCAGGGCCAGGTAGCGCTCCAGCCGGCGCAGGTTGAAGTCGTCGTCCAGGCCCATCACCAGCAGGGCCCAGTCGACGTTGCTGACCACCGGGTGGCGGCGGCCGTCGGCGTCGCGCCGGGCGATGTGCGACAGCGGCGGCACACGCTCGTGCACCCAGGCCTGTCCGTGCGGGTCGACGGCGAGCCAGCCCCAGTCGCCGACGGCCAGCGCCGTCTGCGCGTCGATCAGCCGGCGCGCCAGGCGCGGCAACACGCGAGCGCCATGGTCGGTGTCGCCGTCGTGCAGGCGCACGGTTTCGCGGTGCACCTCGGTGACGCGCGCCAGCCGCGGGGGCGTGGCGTTGGCGTCGGCGTGGTCCAGGGCAGGGCACTGGGCCGCGGCGGCGGCCAGCGTGGGGGTCAATCCCAGCGAGCGCAGGCGCTCGAAGTCGATGTTGATCATGGTGGGTCGGAACCTCGAAATCACACGGCGCCGTGGCCACGAGGGCCAGGCGTCAAACGGCCGGCGCGCCTTGCGTGCCCGGCAACGATTGAGACGGTGGGTCAGCCGCGTGCTTGATGGGCCAGCGGGAGGTCAGACCTGGGAGAACGGCCACCGGGCAGGGCGCCCGGCGGCAACACGGAGGTGGGGTCTCGCGGGTCAGGCAACGGCCGACAGCGGAGCAGGGGTTTGATCGGACATGGGGCACCTCCTGTGGGTTGGGGTCGCCAGGACGCCAAGGCGCCGACGCCGTTTGATTGCCAGGGGCGCGAGTCTTGCACGGGCCGTGGCGCCGGGTCAACAGGGACAGTGCCGAGATGATGGACGCCGCGGCCACCTTGAATTGCCACGGATGGGTCAAATATGGCCAACAGGGTTGTTTTGACTGTTTGCACCGCTGGCCGCGTTGTATGCTGTCGAATCCCTGCCTTTTGGTCTTCAAAGGAAACTGAACATGAAAAGCTTGATCCTGGCCTTGTCGATGGCGGTTGCCGCGGCCGGCCTGGCGCCGGTCACGGCCGACGCAAAACGCATCGGCGGAGGTTCCTCGTCGGGCATGAAGCGCGACATGCCGGCGCGCAGCGCACCCGACGCGGTGCCCGCCAAACCGGCCCAGGCCGCACCGAACGCCGCGCCTGGCGCCGCGCCGGCCGCGGCGCCGAAACGCTCCTGGATGGGGCCGTTGGCCGGCCTCGCCGCCGGCCTGGGGCTGGCGGCGTTGATGAGCCACCTGGGCATGGGTGAAGGGTTTGCCAACATCATCATGATGGTCTTGCTGGCCGGTGTGGCGTTCTTCGCGGTGCGCTTCCTGTTGCGCCGCTTCGGCCCCGCCGCGCAGCGCGGGGTGACTGCGCCGCAAGGCATGCAGTTTGCCGGTGCCGGTGCTGGCGCGTCGGCGGGCGGCCTGCTGCCCGCCGCTTCCGGCCTGCCGTCCGGCTCCAGCGCGGGCTGGGGCCCCGGGGCGGTGGCCCCTGGGCAGTCGGCGGCCGACTCGTTTGCCGCCGCGGCGCCAAGGGCGTTTTCATTGCCGGCCGACTTTGATGCGGCGGCGTTTGAGCGCATTGCCAAGATGATCTTCATCCGCATGCAGGCCGCCAACGACAGCGGCGACCTGAACGACCTGCGCGCCTTCACGACGCCGGAAATGTTCGCGTCGATCAAGCTCGACCTCCAAGAGCGTGGCGCCGGCGCGCAAACCACCGATGTCGTCAAACTCGAAGCCCAGGTCGTGGACTTCGTGGCCGAGGCCGACCGGCAGATCGTCAGCGTTCGCTTCCACGGCCTGATCCAGGAGGCCGAAGACGCGCCGGCCGGTCCGGTCGACGAGGTCTGGCACCTGGTCAAGCCCGCCGATGGCAGCCGCGAGTGGGCGATTGCGGGGATCCAGCAATCTGCCTGATGGCGTCGCGCGCGACCCAGATACAAGGGGCTTCGGCCCCTTGTTTTTTGCGCCGCCGAAGAGACTGGTGCGGGAATCGAACCCGCCGCCGGGGCCCAGCGAAGGCGCCATAGCGTTCATCGATACCATTGGGCGCGTGCCGCCTGGGGCTAAAGCGACGCTGAACAAGTCCCCGCGAGGGACTTGTTCAGCGTTGCCCTAATGAACCGTCACGCTCGCAAACTCGCTGTCACGGGCGCCGCGCCGTTCGGTATCGGCCGGCTGCGCGGTCGTGCGTTCCTCCGCGAGCCAGGCCTCGGCCATTTCGGCGGACAAGGGCCGGGCGAGCAGGTAGCCCTGCCCGAAGCCGCAGCCGAGTTCACGCAGCTTGGCCAATTGCGCGGGTGATTCGATGCCCTCGGCAATCACGGCCCGGCCCAGCGAATGGCCCAGCATGACGATGGCCTTGACCACCTCGGAGTTGCGCGTCCCGTCCTGCAGCCGCTGCACGAACGAGCGATCGATCTTGAGGCTGGTGATCGGCAGGGTCGCCAGGTAGGACAGCGACGAGTAGCCGGTGCCGAAATCGTCCACGCTCAGGCCCACTCCCAGTTCGCGCAATTGCGTCATCGTTTCCAGGGCGCTGTCGAGCCGCTTCATCAGCATGCTTTCGGTGATCTCCAACGTCAATTGCGCCGGCTCCAGGCCGTTGCCGAGCAGGGCCCGGGTCACGTGCGACACCAGCGACAGGCGGCACAGGTCGGTGCCCGAAACGTTGACCTGCACCTTCAGCGCCACCCCGCTCGGGGAGACACCCTGCCAGGCCTTCAGTTGCCGGCAGGCGCGCGTCAGCACCTGCTCGGTGAGGGCGCCGATCAAACCCGATTCCTCGGCGATCGGAATGAAGACATCGGGCCCGATGAGCCCGCGCTCCGGGTGCATCCAGCGCAGCAGCGCCTCGAAACTGTGGATCTTGCCGCTGACCAGGTCGTAGATTGGCTGGTAGGCCAGGAACAACTGGTCGCCGTCGATGGCGCGGCGCAGATCGCGCTCCAGATGCACCTGGTCGGCGATCTGGGCGCGCAGGCTGGCGTCGAAGACGGCGTAACGGGCGCGCCCGCCGGCCTTGGCGCGGTACATCGCGATGTCGGCATCGCGCAGCACGTCGCCGGGCGAGTCGTAGCCGATGCTGCTGAACGTGATGCCGATGCTGGCGCTGCTGTTGATTTCGGTGCCCCCCATCGCATAAGGCTTGCGCAACGCCTCTTGCAGGCGTTCGGCCATGGCGATGGCGAGTTGCTCGCTCTCCAGGTCTTCGATCAGGATCGCGAATTCGTCACCGCCCAGGCGCCCGACCGTGTCGCCCGGGCGAACCTGCTTGCGGATGCGCTGCGCCACCGCCACCAGGAACTCGTCGCCGACGCTGTGGCCCAGCGTGTCGTTGATGAGCTTGAAGCGGTCGAAGTCCAGGTACATCAGCGCGAAGTTGCGGCGCCGGTCGGTGTTGCAGCGCGCCACCGCCTGCGCCAGGCATTCGCCGAAACGCACCCGGTTGGCCAGCGATGTGAGTCCGTCGTGGTAGGCGATGTGGTGCAGCCGGGCCTCGGCGTCGCGCCGCGCGGTGATGTCCTGGGCTTGCAGGATCAGGCACGGCGCGCTTGACGTGCGGCCGGAGAAATAGCCGCAGTGCATCGAGATCCACACTTCGTGGCCCAGCGCATGCCGGCAGCGCAATTCGACCGAACCGGCCTCGATGTCCTGGGCCGCGACACGCTTGAGCTGCTCGCTCAGGATGCTCACGTCGGCCACGTCGAGAAAGGCATTGAACTGCTGGCCGACGACGGCGCCCTCGGCATGGCCGAGCAGTGCGCACAGGGCCGCATTGACCTGCAGCACGTGGCCATCGGTCGACACCAGGGCCATGCCGATGGCGGCGTGCGAGAACGCGCTGTGAAAGCGCCGCTCGCTGTCTTGCAGTTCGAGCACATGCTTGGCCGACTGCGCGGCCTCGCGTTCGGCCGCGTCGACCCGCACGCGCGCCGCCGTGTCGTCGGTTTCGCGTTGGCGAAAATGGTAGTGCAGCATGGTCAGCAGCATCGCGATGATGGGGACCGCGGCCGCCACCACGCCGATGCCGAAGTTCTGCGAAGTCAGGAACAGCATGGCCGCGATCAACGCGCTGGCGGCATAGGTGATGCCCACCCAGCCGAAGTTGCCGAAGAAGTCGCGCCACCGGATCGGCTCGTTGCGCTTGAGGTGAATGACCAGCGTGACCAGCAGCGTGTTGAGCAAGAAGTAGCCGATGGCAAAGCCCATGGCCCCGATCAGCAACACCGCTTCGTTGAAGCCGCCGTCGGCCCGCAGGCCCTCGAAAGTCAGCTGCAAGGTCCAACCCACCACCGACATGGCAACCGCCGCCATGGCCGGGCTCGCGAGCCGGCTGGTCCAGCGCCTGGAGGTGCGCGCCGACCCCACAAAGGCCTCGCCGGCCGCGGCCAGCGCGGCGGCGGCCGGCCCATGCAGCAACAGCAGCAGGAAGATAAAAATCTCGCCCGCGGCGAAGGAATTTTTCGACCCTGGCACACGCACCGGGTACACACCGGCCAGCATCGCGACCAGGCAGCCGAGCAGCACTTGCAGCAACGCGGCGGCCGGCATCTGGGCCACGTTCGCCACCGCGCTGACGAGTGCGCCGGCACCCAAAGAAACCATGGTGAACCAGTACAGCGACGCCTTGCGGTTGTAGTCCGGCATCAGCGTGCTGTGCCAACGCTTCCACCACGGGGCGGGGCCGGCTTCTTCGACTTCGAGGGGAGTGACACTCATGGCTGGGCGATCCGTGGCGTTCGGCCGGAACTGAGAGGCCCCGGCGGCGGGGCGCAGCCGGGGGCCGGAAAAGCCCCCGCGCTGCATCGCCTCACCCTTTATCGGCGGGTTGCCATGGGTCCTGAAGGGGCATCACGGCTCGCCGAGTACGACCCCTTCGCTGAGGACCAGCCCTTCACTGAGCACCAGCCCTTCGCTGAGCACCAGGCCCTCGCTGAGCACCAGCCCTTCACTGAGCACCAGGCCCTCGCTGAGCACCAGGCCCTCGCTGAGGACCAGCCCTTCACTGAGCACCAGGCCTTCACTGAGCACCAGGCCGCTGCCGCTGACCAGCCAGGCCGAAAGCGTGGTGTTCGGAATGAAGGCGCCGGTCTTGCCGATCAGCGAGTTCGCGCCCGTCAGCGTGTCGGCGCGGACAACGCCCGACGTGACCAGCGTCTGGTTCGTCGTCGCACTGTCCGTGAACGACTTGACAAACGTGTTGGCGGCGATGCCGGTGCCCGACCAGTAGACCGCCTGGCGCTTGCGAACCACAGCCCCGGCCCAGGTGATGCGCGGGTCCCAGATCGGCTGGTACTTGGTGAACAGCGCGCTGCCGCTGACCACGCGGTTGCCACCGGCGAAGGCGATGCGCGACCAGTTGAATGCCGTGCCGTTCACCGTCGAAGACGCCGTGGGCATGCTTTTGCCCGACGCCAGCATCGTTCCCCCGGCGCTGACGGTGCCCGCGTTGATCGCGGTGGCGAGGTCGGTGCGCAGTGCCTTGGCCAGCCTGACCGCGCCGTCGACGTTGAGCGCGCCGGCGCCCTGCTGCAGCAGGTTGGCGTTCGGCAGCGGTTGCGCGGTGTACTGAAGGATCGCCTTCACGAGCGGCGGCGTCAGGCCCGGGTTGGCCTGCAGCATCAGCGCCGCGGCGCCGGCCACCGCGGGCGCGGCGATCGAGGTGCCGCTCATCAACATCTGGGTTTCGGCCAAAGGCGGCGCGATGCCCAGCGGCGCGACCAGGGCGCTGTTGAAGCTGCTGGCCAGGTAGTTCCAGGTCAGCGCGTTGCCCGCCGTTGCCGCCGCGCCGACGATCTTGTTGCCGGGTGCCACCAGATCGGGCTTGAGCAGGTTGTCGACCCGGCGCACACCGCTGGCGTCGACGTAGGACGAGCGCGTCGGCCCGCGCGAGCTGAACAGGTTGACGCTGTCGTCGGCGCGTGCGGTCGTGCCTTTGAAGTTGACCGCGCCCACCGTGATGACCGACGGGTCGTTGCCCGGCGAGCTGACCCGCCCATAGGTCTCCTGGCCGTTCAAGGTCAGGCCGAAGTTGCCGGCCGCCACCACCACCGTGATGCCGGCGGCGCTGGCGCTGCGCACGGCCACGCACAGCGGGTCGGTCTGCCAGCTCTCTGTCGAGCTGGCGGCCAGGCTCACGTTGAGCACGCGGATGTTGTATTCCTTGGCGTGGTAGATCACCCACTGGATGCCTTCGAGCGCGTCGCTGACCGTGCCCGTGCCCAGGCTGCCGAGCACCCGAACGTCGTAGATGTTGGCATTGGGTGCCATGCCGCTGATGTCCTGCGCATTCGCGACAGACGGGTAGTAGCGTCCTGCCGCCACCGAGGCGACATGGGTGCCGTGGCCGTAGGGGTCCTGTGTGGTCACCGAATCGGCGGCAATCGCGGTCTCGTAGGTGCTGAGCGCGGCGCTGCCGGGCGCCAGGGAGGTCGCGCTGCCGGCGCCGGTGGCCCAATTGGCCAGGCTCGCACTAAGCATGTTGACGTTGCGCTTGACACGGCGCACACCGTCGGCGCCTTCAAACGAATCGTGCAGCTTCATGACGCCGGAGTCGAGCACGGCGATGCCGATGCCGCTGCCGTCCATGCCGCTGTAGCTGGCACTGCCAGCGTAGGTGCGCACGTTGCTCGTCAGCGCGCCGGTGATCGATTCGAGCGTGCTGAAGGTGCGCTGCGTTTCCCGGTTCGGCGAAACGCTCACCACATCGCTGCGTTGCGACAGCGCCTGCACCTGGTTGGCCTTGATCTGCACCGTGATCGCGTGCACCGCCGGATGGACGGCGTGCACCGAGCCGCCGCTGCGCAGCACCTGCGCGCGCAGCTCGGTCATCTCGGGATCGGGCGAATTGCTGACGATGATGGCTTGAACGTGGCGCACGCCGTTCACGTCGCGCGCCCACTTCGCTTTCGGCTGCCGTTTCTCGCCAAGCTCGTCGTCAAGGTCGCGCGCCACCTTGGAATGCCGTTCTTCGGCCACCGGTTGCGCATGGGCTGTTTTCAGCCCCAGCCCCGCCACCAGCAGGGCCAGCGACATCGCCAGCGCGCTGCGCAGTCGGCGGCGTTCGATCAAAACAATGAAAGGGGTCACAAGTCTCATCAAGTTGCTCCGTGAGTTCAGAAGACAGCACACAAGAGAACTCTTGCGCGGTGACCAGAGCATCACAGGAACCCCCTCAAACAGGGGGATTTGATCGCCGGAAAAGTGACCGAATCGACGTGCTTTTTTCGCGCTCAAAGGCATGTGTTTTTGCGCTCGGCACGACGCGGAAAAACTTGAGAATCGATTGCGTGACGCATTTGCGAGCGCACACAAAATGCTTTTGCAACGACTCGCAACGGCTTGCAGCGCCAGCGAAACCCGGTGACCCACGCGCGCCTGGAACGCGGTGTCAGCGCCGGGTCGAGCGCACCGGGCGACGGCTTGTTTGTCGCCCTGCGCGAGGCCGGTAGCATCATGGCCACCCTTGTTGGAACACTCACACATGAGCACACAACTCTTCATCCTCACCGGCGCCTCGCGCGGCCTGGGCCACGCGATGGCCGAACAACTGCTTGCACCCGGCCACCGGCTGCTGTGCCTGTCGCGCCAGACCAGCGACGCGCTGGCCGGCCAGGCGCGCGAGGCTGGCGTCATCTGCGAACAGTGGCCGGTGGACCTGGCCCACCCTGTCGATGCGGCGGCGCGGCTGCAGGCCTGGTTGCAGCCGATGAACGCGGCCGAGTTCGAGGTGGCCACGTTGATCAACAACGCCGGCGTGATCACGCGCGTCGGGCCCATCGACCAATGCACCGACACCGAGCTGTCGGCCGCGTTGCGGGTCGGCCTGGAAGCGCCGATGCTGCTCTGCGCGGCGTTCCTGCGCGCCACCCACGCCTGGACCGCGCGCCGGCGCGTGCTCAACATCTCCTCGGGCCTGGGGCGCCGGGCCATGGCGGGCAGTGCGCCGTACTGTGCGGCCAAGGCCGGCATGGATCACTTATCGCGCGCGCTGGCGCTGGACGAAGCGCAGCGACCGGACGGGCGTGGCGCGCGCATCGTCGCGCTCGCGCCCGGCGTGATCGACACCGACATGCAGGTGCAAATGCGCGCGGCCGAGCCCAGCGGCTTTCCCGAGCGTGGCAACTTCCTTGAACTCAAGAAGAACGGCCAGCTCAGCTCGGCGTCTGACGCGGCCGAGCGCGTGCTGGCCTATCTGCGACGCGCGGATTTCGGTGCCAACCCGGTGGCCGACGTGCGCGACGCGTGAGACGCCAATGAACCGCGCAAGGCAGACCGCATCAATGAACCGACTCGCAGCCATCGTGCTGACCCTGCTGCTGGCCGCGTGCGGCACCCCGTCGCGTCCGGGGCCCGCGTCGCCACCGGTCGCGGCCCGACCGGCGCCGAGCGCCCCGCCGGAGCTGCCGGCGGGAACGGCGCAGCCGCTGGAGACGCTGGCACCCAACAGCAACCTCGTCGCCCGCGGCATCCCGCCGATCCCGATGAGCCTGGTGCGCCAGGCCGCCAGGTACACCGACTTCCGCGGCCACGGCTTCGTCGACTGGCACCCGACCAAGCGCGAAATGCTGGTCTCGCACCGCCCGGCCGGCGGCAGCACCGTGCAGTTGTTTCGCGTCGCCGGCCCGCTGGCCCCGCCCGAACAGTTGACGAACTTTGCCGACCCGGTGAAATCGGCCAGCTACGAGCCGCGCAGGGGCGAGTACCTGGTGTTCGAGCGCGGCAGCGATGGCAACGAGGCCTACCAGTTGTACCGGCTCGACCTGGCCTCGCGCCAGGTCAGCCTGCTGACCGACCCCGACCAGCGCCACGAGATGCAGGGCTGGTTGCACAAGAGCAGGCGGATGCTGGTGATGTCGGTCCCGCTGGACCGCACGGCGGCGGGCGGCACCCGGGCCAGCATCTCGCAGACGCTGAAGCTGCTGGACCCGCTGTCACCCAAGGCGGCCCGCACCGTCGCCGTGCTGCCCGGCGGCGGCTGGTTTGCCGGCGGCGTGTCCTGGGACGACCGCCAGGTGGCGCTGACGCGCTACCTCTCGGCCAACGAGTCGCAGGTCTGGTTGTTGAACCTGGCCACCGGCAAGAGCCGGCAATTGCTCCCGGCCCTGGGCAGCAGCACCCGCGCCAGCCATTTCGCCGGCGACTTCAAACCCGACGACTCCGGCCTGTACGTCTACAGCGACCGCGACGGCGAGTTCCGCGAGCTGATGCAGTACCGTTTTTCGGGCGGCGCGCTGCTGCCGCTGACGCGCCAGATCGCCTGGGACATGAGCGGCGGCAGCGCCACCGAAGACGGCCGCCTGTACGCGGCGCAGGCCAATGTCGACGGGCGCGACGAGTTGCGCCTGTTCGATGCCAGGAGCTTCAAGGAACTGGCGCTGCCCAGGCTGCCGGCCGCCAGCGTCAGCACGGCGCGCTTTCATCGCAAACGGCCGGATCTGGCGCTGGCGCTCAACGGCGCGCAAGGGCCCAGCCAGATCTATTCGATCGACACGCTGAGCGGCACGGTCGAACCCTGGACCCAGGTCCAGGCACCGGCGGATGTCGACGTGGCCGCCTTCAACGACCCGCAGATCGTGCGCTGGAAGAGCTTCGACGGCCGCGCCATTTCCGCCCTGATGCATCTGCCGCCGCAACACTTTGCCGGCAAGCGGCCGGTGCTGATCCAGATCCATGGCGGGCCGGAGTCGCAGGCCAAGGTGGGCTTCATGGGCCGCTACAACCATTTTATCAACGAGCTGGGCGTGGCCGTCATCGAGCCTAACGTGCGCGGGTCGTCCGGCTACGGCAAGACCTTTCTGAAGCTCGACGACGGGCGCTTGCGCGAAGACTCGGTCAGGGACATCGGCGCGCTGCTGGACTGGATCGCCACCCAGCCGCGGCTGGACCCGGCGCGCGTGGTGGTCAGCGGCGGCAGCTTTGGCGGCTACATGAGCCTGGCGGTGGCCGCGACCTATGCCCAGCGGATTGCCGGCGCGATTGACGTGGTGGGCATCAGCAGTTTCGTGACCTTCCTGCAAAACACCGAGAGCTACCGCCGCGACCTGCGCCGGGTCGAATACGGCGACGAGCGCGATCCGGCCATGCGGGCGTTCCTGGAGAAGATCTCGCCACTCAACAACGCCGGCAAGATCACCCGGCCGCTGTTCGTCGTGCAAGGCAAGAACGACCCGCGCGTGCCGTACACCGAAGCCGAGCAGATGGTGGCCAAGGTGCGCGCCAGCCAGACCCCCGTGTGGTACCTGCGTGCCGAGAACGAAGGCCACGGCTTTGCACGCAAGGAGAACGCCGACTTCCAGTTCTACGCGATGGTGATGTTCCTGCAGGCGACGGTCTTCAAGTAGCCACGGCGCGCGAGTCAGCCCGGGCCCGGCCGCACGCCGCGCCGGTAGCTCAGCAGCCGGCCTTTGTACGGTGCACCGTCCGGCAATGCCACGACCTTTTGCTCGCTGCGCGCGAAACCCAGACCGTCCATGCAGCGGTTGAAGGCGCCGCGGTTGCCGCGGTCGGGGTCGACGATCAGCACCTCCACGGCGGCAAACGCGTGGGCCTCGATGAATGTCGACAGCGCGGCCGGTTGCAGGCGCTCGTAGAGCACATCGCTGCCGATGATCAGGTCGAAGCGGCCCAAGGTGTCGGTCCCACCGGCCCAATCCCCGACCGCGTAACGCAGCGGCGGCAGACGGTTGCGCCGCAGGTTGTCCCGCAGAAAGGCCTGCGCCAGCGGGTGGTTGTCGCTGGCGGTGATGTCGCCGCCGCGGCGTTGCACCACCAGGCTGGCCAAGGCCAGCCCGCAGCCGACCTCGAGCACCCGCCGGCCGGCCAGATCGGCGCGCAGCATCGCATCGGCCAGCACCAGGGCGGAGGGCCAGACCATGCCGAACAGCGGCCAGGCTGCCGACGAGATGCCGGCGCGCTCGGCCTCGCCGGTGGGGTCGCTGAACTGCTGGCGGTCGAGCAGCGAGCGAATCCGCATGTCGACGCCGCCCACGGCGAGGGTCTGGACCTTGACGCGGTAGCCGGGCGCGCTGGCTGGCACCTCGGCCCCGGTCAACGCGGCTCCTGCGCGCCGGGGCCCTGAAAGCCACCGGCACGAAACGTCAACACCAGCGTGTCGCGGTGCCCACCGCCATCACTGTGCAGGGGCTGGATCGGCGTGCTCTCGTGGATCACACGGGCATCGTCTAGCAGCAACAGGGTCCACGGCCGGGTCATCGTGAAGCGCAGGCCGCGCGGCCCGGCGGCCTCAAAGACCCGCGTCTCGCCGCCCTTCACACCCACCCGGGCCACCAGCAGCACGGCAACGAAGTCGACCCCGTCGCGGTGCGCGCCCTCGGGCGTGGGGCGGCCGATGCCGTCGGTGGTGTCGATGCGGAACTGGTGCGCTTCGACATGCCACGGCCGCGCGCCGCGAACCTCGGAGCACACCGCGCAGAGCCCGCCCAGCAGACGCGCCCAGACCGGCGCGCCGGCCACCGAGGCGGCGATGGGCTCGAACCAGCGCTCCAGCCCGCCATGCAGCGCGTTGTACTCGACCGGTTGCCAGTGGGCGCGGTGCGCCACGGGCTCCAGGTGCGCGCCATCGACCACGTAGCAGGAATGGCGACGGCGCCGATAGCGCCCGCCGTCGCGCAGGTAGGCGTCGGCCGGCAGGTCGTCCCAGTTGGGGTTGAGGGCGATCAGGTCGGCCAGCGCAGCGCCTGTTCGGTCGGTCAGGCCGGTGGCCTCGCCGACCGCGTGGCCCGGGTCGAGCAGGGCGGCGGCCCATTGGTTTGGAGCGATCAGCCGGAGGTCAAGGGTCATG
>JAYSVE010000116.1:0-5224 GCA_043718725.1 Methylibium sp. | reverse complement strand
GAGATCGAGAAACGCTGCTGACCGTTGCCCAGGTCCTCACGAGTCTCCGCTATAATGATCTGGGTCTGCGGAGAATCTTGGGAGGACGGGAAGCGATGATCGAATCTCCGCTGCTGGAAGAACTTCGAGCCGAGTTCGGCGCTGAGGCCCGCGAAAAGGGCCGCGCCGAGGGCCGCGCCGAGGGCCGCGCCGGCCGCGCGGTTTCGGGTCAATCGGGGCATCGCTTTCTCCTCGGGGTGGTGTGGAATCAGGCCTCTTCGGGCCAATACAGACGCATCGGATTGTCGACCAGCAGCTTGCGTTGCAACTCGGGGGTGACGGCAATGTGGCGGATGTGGTCGACCAGCAGGCCATCGTCGGGCATGTGGTCCTTCAGGTTCGGGTGCGGCCAGTCGGTGCCGAACAGAACGCGGTCGGGGAAGGTCTCGACGATGCGGCGGGCGAACGGCACGACGTCGCGATAAGCGTTGGGTTCGCCGTTCAGCGCCTTCGGGCCGGTGATCGACAGCCGCTCGGGGCAGCTCACCTTGGACCAGATGTTGCTGTGCGCTCGCATCAGCTCCATGAACAGCGCGAACTCGGGGCCGTCGACCGGCTTGGCCACATCCGGGCGGCCCATGTGGTCGACGACCACCGTGGTCGGCAGCGCGGTGAAGAAGTCCCACAGCTCGGGCAGGTCGACCGCTTCAAAGTAGATCACCACATGCCAGCCAAGCGGCGCGATGCGCTGGGCAATCTCCATCAACTCGTCGCGCGGCGTGAAGTCGACCAGGCGTTTGACGAAGTTGAAGCGCGTGCCGCGCACGCCGGCCGCGTGCATGTCTTGCAATTGGCGGTCGGTCACGCCACGCCGGACGGTGGCGATGCCGCGCGCCCGGCCGCCGCTGTGCACCAGCGCGTCGACCATCGCGGCGTTGTCGGCACCGTGGCAGGTGGCCTGCACGACCACGTTGCGGGCAAAGCCGAGGTGGTCGCGCAAGGCGTAGAGCTGGGTCTTGGAGGCGTCACAGGGCGTGTACTTGCGCTCGGGGGCGTAGGGGAACTCCGCGCCGGGGCCGAACACATGGCAGTGGGCGTCGACACTGCCGGCCGGTACCCTGAATTGCGGCTGGCTGGGGCCGGCGGTCCAGTCGAGCCAGCCGGGAGTCTTCTGGAATGGCATTGCCGAACGGGCCTCAGGGTTTGGGTTTGACAGCCGCGAGGATGCGGTCGGCTTCGATGCGCCAGTCCGGGCTTTTGGCAAAGCCGGGGGCGGCCTTGTCGCCGAACAGCCCGGCGTCGGCCAGGTCGGCCGCCCAGCCCTGGCGCTCGGCGGTGGCGCTGGCCGACCAGGGCGTCAGGCCGATGTCGCGCACGGTCACGGCGACCTCGCGCACTTCTTCGGCGCGGCGCCGGCCATGCTGGATGACGCGCTGGAAAAAATACGCGCCCTGCGCCTCCCAGTCGATGCCGGGCCAGGTCTCTGCCAGCGACGCCAGCACCTGATCTTCAACCCCGTAGGCGCGCGCCGCGGTGAAGCTTTCGATGACCATCGCCTCCAGGCCCTTGACCATCACGCTGCGGCACATCTTGGTGGCCGAGGCCACGCCCAGCGTGGCGCTCGCCACCTGGCCCTGCAACCCCAGCGCGCGCAGATGCGGCAACAGCGCGGCGGCGTGCGCGCCGCCCAGCAGCAGCGGCACCTTGATGCGGTAGGGCGGGATCGAGGTCATCACCGAGGCTTCGACGTAGCGCGCGCCGACGGCATCGACCCACCCGGCCGCCCGGATCTTGGCGCCGGGGGAGGCCGAGTTGAAGTCGAGAAACCAGGTGTCGCGGCGCATGCCGGGCGCGCAGGCCTGCGCCACCGGCACGGCCTGGCTGGCGGTGACGGCGCTGATGACCAGGTCGGCCTGCGCCGCCAGTTCGGCGTGTGAAGCCAACAGCGTCACGCCGTGCCGGGCCGCGTGATCGTGAAGCGACTGGGCGTCGACCGTGGTCAGCTTGAGGTCGTGGGCGCTGACCCGCACGCCCTGCGCGCGCAGGTCTTCGGCCAGGATGCGCCCGACCTCGCCATAGCCGACCAGGCCGATGTGCCAGTCCTTCGTGTCCATGGTCAGTCGATGTATTTGAGCCCGGCCTTCTCCAGCGGCCCGCGCATGTTGTACATGTCCAGCCCCAGCACGCCGGCGGCGAGCTTGGCGCGCTTGTCACCCTCCAGCGCCTCGCGCGCCTCGGCCGCATCGGCGACTTGCTGCGCCATCGCGGCCGGCACGACCACCACGCCGTCGGCGTCGGCGACGACCACGTCGCCCGGGTTCACGCTGACGCCGGCGCACACCACCGGCACGTTCACCGAACCCAGCGTCGCCTTGATCGTGCCCTTGGCGCTGATGGCGCGGCTGAACACCGGGAAGGCCATCGCCTGCAGCTCGGTCACGTCGCGGCAGCCGCCGTCGATGACCAGGCCGGTGGCGCCGCGCGCCTTGAACGAGGTGGCCAGGAGGTCGCCGAAGAAGCCGTCGGTGTTGTCGGCGGTGCAGGCGGCCAGCGCCACATCGCCGGGCCGCAACTGTTCGGCGGCCACATGCATCATCCAGTTGTCGCCCGGCTGCAGCAGCACGGTGACGGCCGTGCCGCAGATCCGCGCGCCGGGGTAGACCGGCCGCATGTAGGGCTTCATCAGGCCGGTGCGGCCCATCGCTTCGTGGATCGTCGCCACGCCGAAGCGCGCGAGCTTGTCGACCGCCGCGGGGTCGGCGCGAACGATGTTGCGTTTGACGATGCCCAGGTTGTACATGCTCATTTCCCCTTTGCCTTGAGCGCCGCATCCAGGCGCGGGAACACCCGTCGGGCGTTGCCTTCATAGACCTTGTGGCGGTCGCTGCCGTTCAGGAGCGTCGAGGCCTCGATGTAGCGCTTGGTGTCGTCGAAGCAGTGGCCGGTTTCGGGGTCGATGCCCTTCACCGCGCCGATCATCTCGCTGGCGAACAGGATGTTCTCGACCGGGATCACCCGGGTCAGCAGGTCGATGCCGGGCTGGTGGTAGACGCAGGTGTCGAAGAAGATGTTGTTCAGCAGGTGGTCCTTGAGCAGCGGCTTCTTCAGCTCCTGCGCCAGGCCGCGAAAGCGCCCCCAGTGGTAGGGCACCGCGCCGCCACCGTGCGGGATCAGGAACCTCAGCGTCGGGAAATCCAGGAACAGGTCCGAGTTCAGGCACTGCATGAAGGCGGTGGTGTCGGCGTTCAGGTAATGCGCGCCGGTGGTGTGAAAGCAGGCGTTGCAACTGGTGCTCACATGGATCATCGCCGGGATGTCGTACTCGACCATCTTCTCGTAGATCGGGTACCAGTGGCGGTCGGACAGCGGCGGGCTGGTCCAGTGGCCGCCCGACGGGTCGGGGTTCAGGTTGATGCCGACGTTGCCGAATTGCTCGACGCATCGGACCAGTTCGGGAACGCTGGTCGCCGGGTCCACGCCGGGCGACTGCGGCAGCATCGCGGCCGCAATGAAGTGGTCGGGAAAGAGTTTTGAGACCCGATGGCACAGCTCGTTGCAGATCGCCGCCCAGGTCGACGAGACCTCGAAGTCGCCGATGTGGTGGGCCATGAAGCTGGCGCGCGGGCTGAAGATCGTCAGGTCGCTGCCGCGCTCGCGCATCAGCCGGAGCTGATTGGCCTCGATCGACTCGCGCAATTCGTCGTCGCTGATGTTCAAGTCGGAAACCCTGGGCTTCGCCCCGGGATCTTTGATGCCGGCGATCTGGCGGTTGCGCCAGGTTTCCAGCGCCTTCGGGGCGGTGGTGTAGTGGCCGTGGCAGTCGATGATCATCGGGTGTCTCCGGGGGTCTGTGGACCGCGTGTCGAGAAAATCATGCCGGCTCCATGCCATGGCGCCGTATCGCCTCGGCGGCCGGCGCCGAGGTCATGAAGCCGAGCATGCGGCGTACCGCTTCGGCGTGCCCCGAGCTGGCGCAGACGCCGGCGGAAAAGGTGGTGATGATCTGGATCGCCGGCGGCAGCGGGCCGATCACGCTGATGCCGTCCAGGTGCATCAACTCGCTGTGCTGCTGGAAGCCGAGTTCGACCTCGCCGCGGGCCACCAGCGCGCCCACGGGCACGCCCGGCGGGGCCTGGACGATGCGGTCGCGGATCTCGGCGGCAATCCCCCAGCGCTCGAACAGCTGCGCCAGCGCCACGCCGCTGGGCCCGGTGGAATAGCCGATGCTGCGCGCCGATCGCACGGCTCGGCGCACGGCTTCTTCGGAGCCGATGTCAGGGCGCGGCGCGCCGGCCCGGACCGCGACGGCGACGCCCGAGCGGACCAGGTCGGCCCGGCTTGCCGCGGTGACGCGGCCGCTGGCCACCAGCGCGTCGATCGCGTTCGACGCGAGCACGACCACGTCGAAAGCCTCACCGGCCTGAACCCGCCTGGCGGCATCCACCCCGCCGACCGATTCGATCGCGACCTCGACGCCGAAGCGCTGCTCGAACGCGGCGCAGAGTTCGGCCAGAACCTGGCGCGTCGCCATCGACGAAATGCCGGTGATCCGGGAGCTCATGGCGTCTCGGCGCGGCGCATCAACAGGCGGGGCATCGCGGTTTGCATGGTGTGAACCTTGACTCGAAGGGGGCGATTGTCGAGAGCCGCGTCGGGTGCATCAAGGCCGGCGCGGCACTGGCAGCGATTGCGAAGCGGCATGCCGGTTCGGCCGGGATGGCGGGCCGGCGCCTACAGCGGCAGCTCGGTGAAATAGCGCCCACCGTGAAAGATCAACGGCAGCGCGCCCTGGCGTTGTTCGCAGCGTTCGACCTCGCCGACGAAGATGATGTGGTCGCCCTCTTCGTACTGGCTGCGGTTGAAGCACTCGAACACGGCGCAGGCGCCCAGGATGATGGGCGCCCCGGCGGCGCCTTCACGAAACGGCACGCCGGCAAAGCGGTCGGCGGCCTTGCTGGCGAAGCGCTCTGCCAGGTCGCGCTGTTCGGCGCTGAGGATGTTGATGGCGTAGTGCGACCCGCGCGCAAACGCCGGCAAGGTGCCGGCGCTGCGCGCCAGGCTCCACAGCACCAGCGGTGGCGTGAGCGACACCGAATTGAACGAATTGGCCGTCAAGCCGACCGGTTGACCACCAGCGTCGCGCGCCGTCACGACGGTCACGCCGGTGGCGAAGGTGGCCAGCGCGCTGCGGAAGTGCTGCGCTGAAAAACTCGGGGCCAGGGCCCGGGTCGGCGGTGTCATCGCG
>JAYSVE010000115.1:0-2271 GCA_043718725.1 Methylibium sp. | reverse complement strand
CGATGGGCCGGCCTTGGGTGCGGGTGCCGGCGTACTCAAGGCTGGCTTCGTAGCCGGCGTAACCCAGCATCGTCGCGCCCAGGCCGACGGCAATGCGCGCCTCGTTCATCATGTGGAACATGCAGCGCAGGCCTTCGCCGGGTTGGCCGACGCGGTAACCGATGGCCCCGGCGCCGCCGCGCACCGGGTAGCGGCCTTCGCCGAAATTGAGCAGCGTGTTCGGAATGCCGCGGTAGCCGAGCTTGTGGTTCAGGCCGGCCAGGGCCACGTCGTTGCGCTCGCCGGTGAGCTTGCCTTCGACATCGACCAGCTTCTTCGGCACGATGAACAGGCTGATGCCGCGCGTGCCGGCGACCAGCCTGCCGTCGGCACCGGGGATCTTGGCCAGCACCAGATGGATGATGTTCTCCGACAGCTCGTGTTCGCCGCTGGAGATCCACATCTTGTTGCCACGCAGGCGATAGCGTGGGCCCAGGGCGTCACCGGCGAACCCGTCGCCATCGGGCACGGCGCGCGTGACGATGTCCGACAGGCTGGAGCCGGCCTGCGGCTCGGACAGGCACATCGTCCCCGAGAAGCGGCCGCTGAACTCGGCTCGGGCAAACACCTGGCGTTGCAGTTCGGTGCCGTGCACCATCAGCAGGTTGGCGTTGCCGCTGGTCAACATGCTGGCGCCGCCCACGCCGATGCCGGCCTTGGAGAAAAAGCTGTTCGCCGCCATCTGCACCACGCAGGGCAATTGCATGCCGCCCCATTCGTAGTCTTGCGCCGCCGCGAGCATGCCGGACTCGGCATAGGCCTTCGCCGCCGCATGGCTGGCCTCGGGCAGATGCACTTTCTCACCGTCGAACCAGGGCTCCTCGGTGTCGGCGAGGCGATTGAACGGCGCGAACTTTTCGTGCGCGATGCGTTCGCAGGTGTCCAGCACCGCCGCGAAGGTGTCGCGCGAATGGTCGGCAAAGCGCGCCCTGTGGCGCAGCGCCTCGACGTTCAACCAGTCGAAGAGAAGAAAGTCGGCGGTGTGGCGGTAGCGCATGGTCGCCTGGGACGGGCTGGCGTTCGAGGGGCGCTCAAAGCACCTCGAACACGCCGGCCGCGCCCATGCCGCCGCCGACGCACATGGTCACGACGACGCGGCGGGCACCGCGGCGCTTGCCTTCGATCAGCGCGTGGCCGGTGAGGCGCTGGCCGCTGACGCCATACGGGTGACCGACCGCAATCGCGCCACCGTTGACGTTGAGTCTGTCCATCGGAATCCCCAAGGTGTCGGCGCAATGGAGCACCTGCACGGCAAAGGCCTCGTTCAACTCCCACAGGTCGATGTCGGCGACGGTCAGGCCCAGGCGCTTGAGCACCTTGGGCACGGCGAACACCGGGCCGATGCCCATTTCATCGGGCTCGCAGCCGGCCACGGCAAAGCCGAGAAAGCGGCCCAGCGGCTTGAGGCCGCGCTTGGCCGCGAGTGCTTCACTCATCACCACGCAGGCGCCGGCGCCATCACTGAACTGGCTGGCGTTGCCGGCCGAGATCACGCCACCGGGGACCGCGGGCTTGATGCCCATGATGCCTTCATAGGTGGTGCCGGGGCGGATGCCTTCGTCGGCCTTGATCGTCACCTCTTTCGTGCGCAGGCCCATCACCGCATCGGCAATGCCGGCCGTGACGGTGCAAGCCACCATCTCGTCGTTGAACTTGCCGGCCTCTTGGGCGGCGCTGGCGCGCTGCTGGCTTTGCGCGCCGTAGCGGTCCATCCGCTCGCGGTCCACCTTATAGCGCTTGGCCACCTGCTCGGCCGTCTGCAGCATGTTCCAGTAAATCTCGGGCTTGTGCTCGGCCAGCCACGGGTCGGCGCCCATGTGACGGTTGGCCTCGTTCTGGACGCACGAAATGCTCTCGACGCCACCGGCCACGATGACCTCGGACTCACCGGCGATGATGCGTTGCGCGGCCATCGCGATCGTCTGCAGGCCGCTGGAGCAGAAGCGGTTCACCGTCATGCCGCTGGTGGTGATGGGCAGGCCGGCGCGCAGTGCGATCTGGCGCGCGATGTTGGCGCCGGTCGCGCCTTCGGGCGTGGCGCAGCCCATGATGACGTCGTCGACCTCGGCGCCGTCAATACCGGCGCGCTCGACCGCCGCCTTGACGGCAAAGCCTCCCAGCGTGGCGCCATGCGTCATGTTGAAGGCGCCCTTCCAGCTCTTGGCGAGCGGCGTGCGGGCGGTCGAAACGATTACTGCGCTGGTCATGGGGTTCTCCGTGTCTTGGCGTGAA
>JAYSVE010000114.1:0-5246 GCA_043718725.1 Methylibium sp. | reverse complement strand
CCCAGACCCGCTCAAGCTCGGCGCCAAACATCCACAGGCCCAGCATGTTGAAGAACAGGTGACCGATGCCGCCATGCAAAAAAGCGTAGCTCACCACCTGCCAGGGCAGAAAGCCGTGGCCCAGCGGCCACAGCGCAAACAGTTGGGTGAACCAGGCGCCCAGAAAATAGTCGATGCAAAACGCGGCGACGTTGATCAGCAGCAGGGCTTGGGTGATGGGGGGCATCGCTGGCATGCGCAGGTTTCCGCAAAGGGTCTCGGGAGCGCGCAGTCTACGTGTGCAGCAGGACGCGCGCAGGAGACGAAAAGATGCCAGATGGTGCCGGGGGCCGGACTCGAACCGGCACAGTGTTTCCACCGGGGGATTTTGAGTCCCCTGCGTCTACCAATTTCGCCACTCCGGCAGGAGGAGTCGCCGCACAGGCTGCGGGCGTCGCGAATTATGGCATGCGACCAGAGCGATAAGCCGGCCCTGCGACAATCGCGCCAGGAGAAGCCATGACCCAAGCCGCGCCGCGCTACAACACCATCGAAGACGTCATCGGCGACACCCCGCTGGTGCGACTGGTTCGCCTGCTGGGCGCGGACGATTCACGGCGCGGCAACGTCATTCTGGGCAAGATGGAAGGCAACAACCCGGCCGGCTCGGTGAAGGACAGGGCCGCCATCAGCATGATCCGCCGCGCCGAGGAGCGTGGCGAAATCAAGCCGGGCGACACGCTGATCGAAGCCACCTCGGGCAACACCGGGATTGCCCTGGCCATGGCGGCGGCGATCAGCGGCTACCGCATGATCTTGATCATGCCCGAGGACCTGAGCATCGAACGTGCCCAGACCATGAAGGCGTTCGGGGCCGAACTGATGTTGACGCCGCGCTCTGGCGGCATGGAATACGCGCGCGACCTGGCCGAAAAAATGCAGCGCGAAGCCAAGGGACGGGTGCTCGATCAATTCGCCAACAGCGACAACCCCCGGGTTCACTATGAAGCCACCGGCCCGGAAATCTGGCGCGACACCCAAGGGCGCATCAGCCATTTCGTCAGTGCCATGGGCACCACCGGCACCATCACCGGCGTGTCCCGCTTTCTGAAGGAGCGCAACCCACAGGTGCGGGTCGTCGGTGCGCAGCCCAGTGAAGGTTCGCGGATTCCGGGCATTCGCAAGTGGCCGCCGGAGTACCTGCCGAAAATCTACGACCCCACGTGGATCGACGAGACGGTCTCGGTGAGCCAGGCCGATGCCGAGGAAATGGCCCGCCGTCTGGCGCGCGAGGAAGGCATCTTCGCCGGCATTTCGGCCGCAGGCGCCTGCTGGGTCGCGCTGCAAATCGCCAGGACGGTTGAGAACGCGACCATCGTCTTTGTGGTGTGCGACCGCGGTGATCGGTACCTGTCGACCGGCGTTTTTCCCGCATGATCGTGTTCAATCCCGCCGTGGCAGGCGGCGCGGTTTCGCCGTCACCGCGGGCGGGCCGGGGCTGTCTCGGCGGCCGCGCCGAAATGCGCTGTCAGCCTGCCAGCGCAGCCCTGGCCCATGCCGACTTGCCGATGGCCGCCGGCCACACCCCGAGATGGGTGGAATTCCCGCCCGCCTGCCAAGTGACGGCGACCTAGAATCCAGGTAACACAAGGAAACGGACTTGCGATGGACGCCGAGAAAGTGCTAGATACCCGCGGCTTGAACTGCCCACTGCCAATTCTGAAAGCCAAGAAGGCCCTGGCAGCGATGAACAGCGGTGAGACCCTCAGGGTGATCGCCACCGACCCCGGCTCGATGCGCGACTTCCAGGCATTTGCACGGCAAACCGGCAACGAGTTGATCGAGCAGACCAACGTCGCCGACGAATTCATTCACGTCCTGCGGCGTCGCTGAAGCGACCCGGTTCGGGCCTCAGATCTTCAGGGTTTTCAGGAACTCGCGAAACCCCGGCCCGATTTGCGGGTGAGCCAGTGCCAGTTCGACATTGGCCTCCAGAAACCCCTCTTTGCTGCCGCAGTCGTAGCGCCGTCCTTCGTAGCGAAACGCGAAGACCTTCTCCCGGCGCAGCAGACCGGCAATGCCGTCGGTGAGCTGGATCTCGCCGCCGACACCGCGCTGTTGGTTGGCAATTTCGTGGAACACCCCAGGGGTCAGGATGTACCGGCCGGCGACGCCCAGGCGCGATGGCGCATCTTCTGGTGCGGGTTTCTCGACGATGCGGCTGACATCCATCAACTGGTCATTGATGGTTGTGCCGGCCACGATGCCGTAGCGCCGCGTATGTTCGGCTGGAACTTCCTGCACCGCCAGGATCGAGACGCGCCACTCGTCGAATTGATCGACCATTTGCTTGAGGACCGGTGCATCGCCCACCATCAGATCGTCGGCAAGGAGGACGGCAAACGGTTCGTTGCCCACCAGGCGCTGCGCACAAAGGACCGCATGGCCCAGGCCCAGCGCCTGGGCCTGGCGAACATAGATGCATTCCATGTCGTCGGGCTTGACCCCGCGCACCACGTCGAGCAGTTCCTGCTTGCCCGCTTGCTCAAGTGCGACTTCCAACTCGAAAGTCATGTCGAAGTGGTCTTCGATCGGGCGTTTGTGGCGGCCGGTAACAAATATCATTTCGCGCACGCCGGCCGCATAAGCCTCTTCGACCGCATACTGAATCAGCGGCTTGTCAACGACCGGCAGCATTTCCTTGGGCTGGGCCTTGGTCGCTGGCAGAAAACGGGTACCCAGGCCGGCCACGGGAAAAATCGCTTTGGTGATCTTCATGAAATTACAAATTCCTTTCAAACCTGAACGATTCTGGCACGGGGCCGGGTCCACTCGCCTGTAAAGAAATCGTTCCATCCATGGATTTGTTGATCGTTGAACCCCTGGAGGCCGAGCTGATGCAGTGGCTCGAGGCTCGCCACGAGGTGAGCGTTGCGCCCGAACTGGCCGCCGATCCACGCGCGTTTCGGCAGGCCCTCTACAAGGTGCGGGCCATGATCGTGCCGTCCAGCGTCGCGATCGACGCCCAGGCGCTGCGCCATGCGCCGGTGTTGCGCGCGGTCGGACGGGTCAGCGCCGGTGCCGAGAACATTGATGTCGACGCCTGTGCGCGCGCCCGGGTCGAGGTGGTGCGCAGCCGCACGGCCAGCGCCCAGGCCGAGGCGGAGTTCATGGTCGGCGCCTTGCTGTCGTTGTTGCGGCGCGTGCCGGTGGTCGGGGCCGACGGTGTCCCGGTTGGTCGCGAACTGGGCGCGGCGACCGTGGGCCTGCTGGGGATGGCGCCGGCCGCGCGATCCATGTCGCAGATGTTGGGCGGGTTCGGTTCGCGCGTCGTCGGCTACGACCCGTCATTGCATTCCAACGACAGCGTCTGGGAGCGTTGGCGGGTTCGGCCCTTGGGTCTGCGAGAACTGCTGGAGCAGGCCGATGCGGTGTGCGTGCAGCTCAACTATTTCAGCCGCTATCACGGCTTGTTGGGTGAGCGATTCCTGCAATTTTGCAAACCCAACCAGGTCATCGTGAGCATCTCCCACTCGGGCCTGTTTGACGAAACCGCGCTGGCCGAGGCGCTGACCAGCCGGCGCGTCGCGGCGGCCTGGCTGGACAGCCTGGATCCCGGCTCGATGGAGCCGGGTCGCCCGCTGGCGGGGATAGACACCTTGCAGACCACGCCGCGCCTGGCCAGCACCACCCGAGAGTCGCGCCTGCGCAGCGCATGGACGGTGATCAAACGCATTGACGAATTGCTGACCGAACCCGACGCTGGCCGCGAGTTCAGGGCGACGATCCCAGGCGTCCCAGTTGATCTTGCAACTGGGCCTTCTGCGTCGTGAATTCGGCGACGCGCTGGCGCTCCTGAGCCACCACCGCGGCCGGCGCGCGCGCGCAGAAGCTGGCGTTCGACAGCTTGCCCTGCGCCTTGGCGATCTCGCCACTCAGCCAGGTGATCTCCTTGCCGATGCGTTCGACCTCATTGGCCACGTCGACCTCCACATGCAGGGCCAGGCGGGTCTGGCCATGCACCACCACCGGCGCGTTGCGTGTCGCCTGGGCGAAGGCGGCTTCGTCGTCGAACACCTGCACGTCGGCAAGCTTGGCCAAGGCCTTCAGCAGCGGCGTCGCCGCCTGCACGAAAGCGCCATCGCCCGAGGCCAGCAACGGCACGCGCTTGTCGGGCGCCAGGCTCATCTCGCTGCGCAGTCGCCGGCAGGCCCCGACCATGCCCCTCAGCTGGGCCACCCAGGCATCGGCCCTCGGGTCGACGCGTTCGAGCTGGGCTCGGGGAAACGCCATCGTGACGATGCTCTGGCCCGGCGCCTTACGCCCCGCCAGCGGCGCCACCGCCTCCCACAACTCGGCGGTGATGAACGGCGTGATGGGGTGCAGCAACCGCAGCATGGTTTCCAGCACGCGGATCAGGGTTCGGCGCGTCGCGCGTTGTTGCGAGGCTTCGCCGGTCTGGATCTGCACCTTGGCGATTTCGATGTACCAGTCGCAATATTCGTCCCAGACGAACGAGTAGATCGCGTTGGCGACGTTGTCGAGCCGATACTCGGCGAAGCCCTTCTCCACGGCCGCCTCGACGCGCTGCAACTCGCCGCTGATCCAGCGGTCGGCGTTCGAGAAGCTCAGGTAGTTGTGGAACTCGGCACCCGGCGCGCATTGCGCCTTGGTGTGTTCGGCCAGACCGCAGTCCTGGGCCTCACAGTTCATCAGCACGAACTTGGTCGCGTTCCAGAGCTTGTTGCAAAAGTTGCGGTAGCCCTCGCAGCGCTTGGTGTCGAAGTTGATGTTGCGGCCCAGGCTGGCGTAACTGGCCATCGTGAAGCGCAACGCGTCGGCACCATAGGCCGGCATCCCCGCCGGATATTCCTTCTTTACCCGAGCCGCCACCTTCGGCGCGCTCTCGGGCTTGCGCAAGCCGACCGTCGACTTGCGCACCAGCGTGTCGAGATCGACCCCTTCGATCAGGTCCACCGGGTCGAGCACGTTGCCCTCGGACTTGCTCATCTTCTTGCCTTCGCTGTCTCGCACCATGCCGTGGATGTAGACATGGCGGAACGGCACGCGCCCGGTGAAGTGCTTGGTCAGCATGATCATCCGCGCGACCCAGAAGAAGATGATCTCGTAGCCGGTGACGAGCACGCTGGAGGGCAGGAACAGGTCCATCTCCTTCGTGTTCGCCGGCCAGCCCAGGGTCGAGAACGGCACCAGCGCCGATGAATACCAGGTGTCGAGCACGTCTTCGTCGCGCGTCAGCGCGCCGC
>JAYSVE010000113.1:0-5246 GCA_043718725.1 Methylibium sp. | reverse complement strand
CGGCATGCTCGAAGGTGACGAGGGCGCGCGCGCCGATGCGCGCATCGACGCCCTCGGCGAGCCGCAGGTCGAGCTGGAAGCGCGGCTCCTGCGCGGTGAGGCCGGTCTTGTCGGCGCCGGCCAGGGCGATGCTGCCCCCGGCGGCTTCTCCCAGGGCGGCGCTCGGCAGGTGCGTGGACGCCTGCGGCACGACCGCGGCGAGGCGCGCGCGGCTCTCGGTGCCCGGCGCATGCGCCAGCGCCACGCGGATATCGCGCGTGGCGTCGCGCACCCGGGCGATGTCTTCATTGCGCACCAGCGCGCGCACCAGCGGCGCGCCGGGTGCCAGCACATGCGCCACCAGGTGGCCTTGCGGCAGGTACTGGCCGACGACGTTGATGCGCGGGTCGATCACCAGCCGCCCGGCCACCGCCGCGCGCACCACCAGTTGGTCGATGCGCTGGAGCAGCCGCTCGCGTTCGGCGCCCAGGCGCGCCAGCTCGTCGCCGGCCACGCCGGTGGCCAGCGCGTCGGCATCAAAACTCGCGGCGCGCTCGACCTCCCGCAGCGTCCACTGCGCCTGCACGCGTTGCAAGTCGGCCCGCAGCGCATCGTTGGCCAGGCGCAGCAGGGGCTGGCCGGCCGTCACCGCGTCGCCGTCGGCGGCGAGGAACTGTTCGACAAAACCGTCGCTGCCCAGGCGCACCATCGCTTCGTCGGACAGCCACACCACCCCCGGCGCGGTCGTGCGGTTCGGCAGTTCGGCGCCAAACACCAGCGTGCCGAGCAGGGTGGCGATGCCCAAGCTCACCAGCGCCGCACCGGCCCGCCGGCCGTGCAGCTCGGGCGCGGCGGCGACAAAGCGCAGCGCGCCGAAGGCCGGTTGCAACAGGAACATCCAGACCCCCAGGCCCACGGCGGCCAGGCCGAGCAGGCCGTTCAGCCCGGCCAGCCACAGCGCCAGCAGGCCGATCAGCACCAATCGGTACAACCAGGCCAGTGGCGCGTAGGCCAGCAGCCACGGCCAGGCGCCACGGGCGTGGCCGTCGAAGCGGGCGGTGGGCAGGCGCAGCAGCCAGCGTTTGGCCAGGAACTGCCAGAGCTGGCGGCTGCGCTGGGCCAGGTTGGGCAGCTCGAACGCGTCGCACAACACGTGGTAGCCGTCGAAGCGCAGCAGCGGGTTGGCGTTGACGACCAGGGTCGACAGCCCGCCGACCAGCACCACCGCGAACGCGATGTCCTTGGGCAGCCCAGGCTCCAGCAGCAGCCACAGCGCCAGCGCCGCGGTGGCCAGCACCAGCTCGACCGCGATGCCGGCCGCGGCCACCGCGATGCGCTTGTGCCTGGAGGCAAAGCCGATCGACGCGCTGGCGTCGACATAAGGCACCGGCGTCAGCATCAGCAAGGTCAGGCCGACCTCGTGCACCTCGCCGCCGAAGGCCTTCACGGCAAAGGCATGGGCCATCTCATGCAGGCCCTTGATGACCGGGTAGACCAGCCACAGCGCCAGCAGCATGCTGCCGCTGCCGAGACGCGCTTGCGCGAAAGCGGCCAGGGCCGAAGCGTTGAACGCCAGCAGCAAGGCCCCCAGGCCGACGAAGGCGAGCACGAGGCGAGCCGCCAGCGGCGTGAAGAATCCGCGCAGCGGGCCCAGGTTGGATTTCAGAAACCCATCCGGGTCCCACAGCGGCACCCGAAACGCCAGCGGGTTGACGGCGGCGCGGGTGCGCTGGCCCGAGCGCCGGCTCTGGGCCTGGACGATGGCCGCGGCGTCGGGCGCCACGTCGCCGACAAACAGGTTGGCGCTGAACGCCTGGCTGAACACGCGCACCGCCTCGCCCTGGGTCGGCGCCTGGGCGCCGTCGGCGGCGGCGCGCGTGGCCCACACCTCGTCGAGCGTGCGCTGGCCGTCGCAGCCGGCGATCAGCCGGTAGGCGATGTCGTTGAAGCGGTGGTGCCGGCCCGACACCGGGTCGGACAGCAGGTACCAGTGCTCGCCGCGCACCCGCTGGCGCGACACCCGCACGCCGGAGCGCAGGCGCGGCCGCATGCAGGCGACGCGGTACCAGTCGGGTGAGAGCAGCGGCTCGGTCATCAAAGCTCAGCCGCTGAACCGCCACGCCGCGCCGCGCAACCACTGGCTGGCGCGCTGCCAGGCCACCGCGGCCACAAAGCTGGGTTCGATGCTGATCTTGGCGACGCCGCGCAGGCCGGGGCGCAGGGTGTCGCCCGCCACGGCGCCGCCGGCGCCGCTGCCTTCGACCTCGAACACATTGCGGCCGTCGGCGCTGTTCGCCACCGGCGCAATGCGCGCCACGGTAAAGCCCACCGGCTGCGGCAGCGCGGCGAACAGCACCTGGGCGGTTTGGCCGACCCGCAGCGCCGCGATGTCCTGTTCATCGACCTCGGCGACGATGCGAAATGCGCGGTCGGTGGCAATCGTCATCAGCTCCTGGCCGCGCTTGACCGGCATGCCGATCGACTGGCTCAGGTCGCCGCTGATCAGCACGCCGTCGAAGGGCGCCTTGAGGCGGGTGCGTTCGAGTTGGCGCTGCGCCAGGTCGAGCTGGGTGTGGGCCTGGTCCAGCTTGGAACGCGCCACGACGATGGGCGCGGCCTCGTCCCTGGACAAGGCTTCGCGGTATTGCTTGTCGAGCTGGGCGATCTCGCTCAGCCACTTTTCGCGTTCCAGGCTCAGGTCCTGGTCCTCGAGCTGCACGATCACCTGGTCGGCGTGCACCGGCTCGCCGGGACGCACGGCAACACTGCGCACGAAGCCGTCGACCGGGGCGGCGATGATGCGTTGCACCGCACCCTCGACCCGCGCCGGCGCGACGACGCGATAGGGGGTGGGCCAGGCGCCCAGCACGCCCAGGCCGATCGCCGCGCCCAGGAACGCCAGGCGCCAGGGCGAATGGCCCTGGCCGGCCGGGCCGCGGCCGGCGCTGGCGTCGAGGCGGGCGCTGACCGAGGCCTCGGCGCGCTTTTGCAGCGCCAGCACGGGGCCAATGAACAGGGCCGCGTCCTTGGCGAACTGCATGCTGCGGGCGTCGAAACCGGCCCGCCGCTCGAACAGCAGGGCGCCGACGGCGCGGTCGCCGCAGACGATGGGCACGCTGCAGATCGACATCCGGCCGTTGCCTTGCGCCAGCGCGGCATGGGCCAGCGTGATGTTCGGGGCGGTGCCGGGCGGCAACGGGTAGACGACGGCGCTGCGCTGCCGCACGGCCTCTTCCATGGCCCGCGCAACGCTGCGCACCGCGTCCTGCCGGGCGCGCAGATCGGTCACCCCCGACATGGTCGTCACGCGCACACGCTGGCGGGTGCGCAGTCCCAGGCTGACCCGCTCGCAGCGCAGCAGCACGGCCAGGTCGGCGACCACCGATGCGGCGGCGGTGGCGAAACGAGCGTGCGACAGCGCGCGCGATTGCAGCACCAGCATCGCCGCGCCGCTGTCCAGCCGCGGCGTGCGGGCGGGTTTGGGCCGCGGGCGCGCGCCGGGCCGACCGGTGTCCGGTTCGGTCTGTGCGTAGGGCAATCGGGAACCCATGGTCGGCAAACTCGGGTGAAGGTCCAGCGCGGAGGAAACGAGGGGGGTACGGTCGCTGCAAACGGGTTGCGCAACGTCCACCCATTACAGTGCCGACCCGCCCCTGCCGGTCGGTTGAACACAGCGGGATTGCGCCTGTATATCGGCAGCTTGCGCGTGGTCCTGAAGCCGACTCGCCCACGCCCGCGGCGCCACCCGCGCCCTTGGTGCGGACAAAACACCTGCGCCCTTGGTGCGGACAAAACACCCGCGCCCTTGGCGCGGACAAAAAAAAGGGGGCTGCATGGCTGCAGCCCCTTTTTGTCCCGGCGAGAAAGGCTTGAGCGCGAACGCTCAGGCGGACGTTACATGTCCATGCCGCCCATGCCGCCCATCCCACCCATGCCGCCCATGCCACCGCCGCCACCGGCGCCGGCTTCGTCCTTGGGCGCTTCGGCGACCATGCACTCGGTCGTGAGCATCAGGCTGGCGACCGATGCCGCGTTCTGCAGGGCCGTGCGCGTCACCTTGGTCGGGTCCAGGATGCCCATTTCGATCATGTCGCCATACTGGCCGTTCTGGGCGTTGTAGCCGTAGTTGCCCTTGCCGGCCAGCACCGCATTCACCACCACGCTGGGCTCGTCACCGGCGTTTTGGACGATGATGCGGATCGGCTCTTCGATCGCGCGCAGGATCAGGCGGATGCCGGCGTCCTGGTCGGCGTTGTCGCCCTTGATCGTGCCGGCCGATTGCTTGGCGCGCAGGAACGCCACGCCACCACCGGCGACGATGCCTTCTTCCACCGCGGCGCGCGTGGCGTGCAGGGCGTCTTCGACACGGGCCTTCTTCTCTTTCATCTCGACTTCGGTGGCGGCACCCACCTTGATCAGCGCCACGCCGCCGGCCAGCTTGGCCACGCGCTCCTGGAGCTTTTCGCGGTCGTAGTCGGAGGTGGCTTCTTCGATCTGCACGCGCACTTGCTTGACGCGGGCTTCGATGTCGGCCGAGGCGCCCGAGCCGTCGATGATCGTGGTGTTTTCCTTGCCCACTTCAACGCGCTTGGCCTGGCCCAGATCGGCCAGGGTCACCTTCTCCAGCGTCAGGCCGACTTCTTCGGCAATGACCTTGCCGCCGGTCAGGATGGCGATGTCCTCCAACATGGCCTTGCGGCGGTCGCCGAAGCCCGGCGCCTTGACGGCCACGACCTTCAGGATGCCGCGGATGGTGTTGACCACCAGCGTGGCCAGGGCCTCGCCTTCGACTTCTTCGGCCACGATCAGCAGCGGACGGCCGGCCTTGGCCACGGCTTCCAGCGTGGGCAGCAGGTCGCGGATGTTGCTGATCTTCTTGTCGAACAGCAGCACGAACGGGTTGTCCAGAATCGACGACTGCTTTTCCGGGTTGTTGATGAAGTAGGGCGACAGGTAGCCGCGGTCGAACTGCATGCCTTCGACGACTTCGAGTTCGCTGTTCAGGCTCTTGCCGTCTTCGACGGTGATGACGCCTTCCTTGCCAACCTTGTCCATCGCCTCGGCGATGATGCGGCCCACTTCTTCGTCGCTGTTGGCCGAGATGGTGCCGACCTGGGCGATTTCCTTGCTGGTGGTGGTGGCCTTGGATTGCTTCTTCAGCTCGGCGACCAGGGCGATGACGGCCTTGTCGATGCCGCGCTTCAGGTCCATCGGGTTCATGCCGGCGGCCACGTACTTCATGCCTTCGCGCACGATCGACTGGGCCA
>JAYSVE010000112.1:0-2276 GCA_043718725.1 Methylibium sp. | reverse complement strand
CGGCGCGCATGGTGTGGGCCTGGTGCGCGGCCTGGCCACTCACGCAGTTCGGCCTGCTGCTCAAGCCGGAGTTGCTGCACTACGGCGGCCTGTCCGGTGTCTTGCATGCCGGGGTCGCGGTGGCGGCGCTGTACCTGGTGATGGGCGGCGCACGGTCGCAGCGCGGCATCGGCGCCGCCATCCTGGCGGGCACCTGCATCAAGGTGCTGCTGGAAGCTCCGTGGGGCGCGCCGTTGCGCCACGGCGGCGGCTGGGACATCGCGGTCGCGCCGCTGGCCCATGCCACCGGGCTGGTCGCGGGGCTGCTGTGCGCGGCGCTGGCCCAAGGCGTTGCGCGGCTGCGGCGCACCGGTTGAATCGGGCCACTCGGCCCGTCAATCAACCGCGGATGCGCCCGACCAGGGCCGTCGTCGAATAGCCATCGACAAACGGCAGTGCCCGCGCCTGGCCACCCCAGCTCCGCACCCAGCGGGTTTCTTCCAGCGCTTCGATGTCGTAGTCGCCGCCCTTGACATAAATCTGCGGGCGCACGCGCTTGAGCAATTCGACCGGGGTGGCTTCGTCAAACAGCACGACCAGGCTGACACTTTCGAGCGCGGCCAGCACGCAGGCGCGATCGGTCTCGCGATTGAGCGGCCGATCCGGCCCCTTGCCCAGACCGCGCGCCGAAGCGTCGCTGTTCAGGCCGACGACCAGGCTGCCGCCGAGCGCGCGCGCCTGCGCCAGGCAGCTCACGTGGCCGCGGTGCAGGATGTCGAACACGCCGTTGGTGAACACCACCGGCGGCGCCAGCGCGGCGACGCGGGCGGCCAGGTCAGCCGGTGCGCAGAGCTTGTCGAGAAACGATGCCATCGGCGGATTGTCACCCGCGCGGGCGGCCCCACCGGGGCCATCGGATTAGACTGCGGGCCATTCCAACCTGGAGGCTTTCATGATCGTTCTGTGCGGTTTCAGCGTGTCGAACTACTTCAACAAGGTCAAGCTGGCGCTGCTGGAAAAGGGCGTGCCGTTCACCGAAGAGCGGGTCATGACCAAGAGCACGGACGCGGCCGTGCTGGCGTGTTCGCCGCTCGGCAAGATCCCGTTCATCCGCACCGAGCACGGCGGCTTGTGCGAGAGCCAGGCGATCCTGGACTACCTCGAAGCCGCCTACCCAAATCCGCCATTGCTGCCCGCCGACCCCTGGGCCCAGGCCAAGGTGCGCGAGTTGACCACCTTCATCGACCTGCACCTCGAACTGGTGGCGCGCGAGCTGTACCCGAAGGCGTTTTTCGGCGGCGAGATCAGCGAATCGAATGCGGCGCGGGTGCGCAAGCTGCTGGAGAAGAACCTGCTCGGCTTCAAGCGCCTCGCCAGGTTCTCGCCCTATGTGGCGGGATCCTCGTTCACCCAGGCCGACTGCGCGGCCTGGGTCAGCCTGCCGCTGGTGTCAATGGCCACCAAGCTGGTCTACGGCGAAGACCTGCTGGTCGCCGCCGGCATCGACTGGAAGCCCTACACCAAGCTGATCGGCGAACGCCCGAGCGCGCAGAAGGTGAGCGCCGATCGCAAGGCCGACCAGGAGCGCGCTGGCGCGACGGCCAAGGCGTGATTCAGCGCGACGGGCAAGGCCTGATTCAGCGCGACGCGACTGCGCCGGCGGCCGCTCAGACCGGCCGCAGCGTGGCCTTGCCAGCCTCCGCGGCCGCCACCGCCGCGGTCATTTCCTTGCGGTAGCGGTTGAGTTCCTGCACGCTGCCAAAGCTGCGCTCCAGCAGCAGGCTCAGGTTGTGCAGGATGCGCTCGACCACCTTGGTTTCCCACACCGCATCGAACTGGATTTGCTTGTCCAGCCAGCGCTCCAGCCACTCCGGGTTGGGCAGGCGGCTCTGGACGGTGTCGCGCGGGAACAGCGCCGCATTGACGTGCAGGTTGGTCGGGTGCAGCGCCTGCGCGGTGCGGCGCGCGCTGGCCATCAACACGCCGACCTTGGCGAAGGCGGCCTTGGCCTCGTCACCGAACTTCTGCATCGCGCGCTTCATGTAGCGCAGGTAGGCGCCGCCATGGCGCGCCTCGTCGCGCGCCAGGGTTTCGTAGATGGCCTTGATGACCGGCTCGGAATGCCATTCGGCGGCGCGCCGGTACCAGTGGTTCAGGCGGATCTCGCCGCAGAAGTGCAGCATCAGCGTTTCCAGCGCGGGCGCGGGGTCGAACTCGAACCGCACCTCGTGCAACTCGGCCTCGGTCGGCACCAGCTCCGGCCGGTAGCGGCGCAGGTACTCCATCAGCACCAGCGA
>JAYSVE010000111.1:0-12912 GCA_043718725.1 Methylibium sp. | reverse complement strand
GCCGCCGAGGACGCGCGCCACGACGGCTGTGTGCTGGCCGAATTTCGCATGGCGCCGTTGCTGCTTGAACCGCTGGGCCTGGCCGGTGAGGCGGCGGTCGAGGCGCTGCTGGGGGGTTTGTCGCGCAGCCCGCTTGACAGTGGCTTGATCGTCTGCGCAATGCGCACCGACACCCCCGGGCAGACCGAGCGCAGTGCGCGCCTGGCCGCGCGCTATGCCGGCCTGGGGGTCATCGGCTTCGACCTGGCCGGGGCCGAGCGCGGCTTTCCGCCCGGCGCCCATGCGCGGGCCTTTGCGATCGCGCGCGACGCCGGGCTGGTCCTGACCTGCCACGCCGGCGAGTCCGACACCGGCGCACGGGTGCTGGAGGCCGCCGCACTGGGGGCGCGGCGCATCGGCCACGGCGTCAATATCCTGCGCGCTCAGGCGCCGGCGCAGGCCGAGCGGCAGGTCGAGGAGGCACTGCGTCTGGGGCTGCATTTCGAGGTCTGCCCCAGCAGCAACGTGCACACCGGTGCCGCCGGTTCGCTGGCCGCGCACCCGATTGCGGCGATGCTCAGGGCGGGTCTGTCGCTGTCCTGTTCAACCGGCAACCGGCTGATGTCGGGCGTGACCCTCAGCACCGAGATGGAGGCGGTGCACCGGCACCACGGCCTGTCGGCTGCGCCAGATGGTCGGCATGACCCGCGCGGCGGCGCAGGCTTCGTTCCTGCCGCAGGGGGCGCGCGCCGCGGCAGGTTTGGCGATGGAACGCTGAGTCGGCGGTTTGGGCGCCGCGGCGGCGCTGGACCGGCCGGGTCAGGGGTAGAAGACCTCGACCGTGTAGCCGGTGACGCCCAGGGTGCCGGTGCCCAGCAACAACTGCATCGCCGTCTCGGAATGCGGCGCCAGCGCGGGTGCGGTGATGCGAAAGTCGCGCGGCGACAGCATGCGGCGGGCGATCAGGGCGCCGTTCTCGTCGGTCAGTTTCAGGTCCACCGACGGCACGCTCAGCGGCAGGTCGCCCCGGTTGCGCAGGCTCACCGACAAGCGGAAGGCGTCGGACGTGGCGCTGGCGCGGGCCAGCGTGGTGCTTTCAACCGAAATGTTTTCGATGCGGCGCGGCGGCTCAAGCGTGCAACCGATCGCCGCGCACCATTGCAGCAAGGGGCCGCGCGCCTGCGGCCACTGCGCGGCGAACGTGTCGCGAAAATGGTGGGCCACCTGCAGCAGCAGCCCGGCCAGCAGCAGCAGCGCCGTCGAGCCCAACCCGAAACGGACGGCGGGGTGCTGCCAGCGCGCCTGGCGATCGGCCCGCCGCAGAAATTCGGGTGCGCCTTGGGGCTCGGCGCGAAGAGCGTCGTGCTCGGCCTCGGCCATGAACGGGTCGTCGCCCACCGCGACCGGATGCGCCGCGCCCTGGAGCAGCGGTTCGGCGACCCAGCGGTCGACGCTGGCATGCCCCGGGGACGCGGCCAGCGATGGCTCGATCGCGATTTCGTCACCCGGGCTGGACACCAGCAGTTCGGCGGCCATGCGGTCGGCCAGCGAAGGCTCCCTTGCCAGGGCCGCGCGCGATGACAGGGCGCCGCTGTCGGCATGTCCGGGGCTGTCGTGGAACGGCAGCGGCGCGGAGGCCGGCGCCGCTGCGGCGGCCGAGAAGCGGCTGGCGGGCGGTGCTTCACGCTCCAGGTCGAACAAGCCGTCGAGGGCATTGAAGACCTCGTCGCAGCGCCCGCAGCGCACCCAGCCTTCTGAAACCTTGAGCTGGTCCTGCACCACCCGGAAGACGGTGCCGCAGGCGGTGCAACGGGTGGCCAGGCTCATGGATCAATCATGCCATGGGGGCTGGGGCGTCGCGGCGCGCGGTCATCAGAATCCAGCCGTCCTGGGTGTCGCTCACCCGCAGGCTCAGCCAGGGCGCGTAGGCGGCTTTCAGCTCGTCGGCCTGGCGCTCCAGGATGCCGGCCAGCACCAGCGTGCCGCCGGGCGCCAGGCGCTCGGCCAGCAGCGGCGCAAGCAACTTCAGCGGCGTCGCGAGGATGTTGGCCAGCACCAGGGCGTAGTGCCCCTGGGCGATTTCGGGTGTGCCGGCGCGCAGGCCGACGCCGTTGTTGCCAGCATTGGATTCGGTGGATTGCACCGCGGCGGGGTCGATGTCGACGGCCTCGATGTCCAACGCGCCGTGCAGCGCCGCGCCGATGGCCAGAATGCCCGAGCCGCAGCCGTAGTCGAGCACCCGCGTCCAGGCGGGGGCCTCGGTGGCTGCGTGCGCGGCAATCCAGCGCAGGCACATCTGGGTGGTTGGGTGGGTGCCGGTGCCGAATGCCAGGCCGGGGTCGAGCCGGATCACCCGCGGCGCCTCGGCCGGCGGTTGGTGCCAGCTCGGAACAATCCAGAAGCCGGCACTGATTTCGACCGGCGCGAACTGCGACTGGGTCAGGCGCACCCAGTCCTGCTCCGGGACCGGCAACACCGAATCCAGGCGCAGCCCGGTGGTCCAGTCCTGGGCCAGCAGCAGCGCCGCCGCGTCCCGGGCTGCAGGCTCGTCGGTGAACAGGGCGCGCACCACCGATCGCCGCCAGCCACCCCGCGGCGCGGGCATGCCAGGTTCGCCGAACATCGCCTGCTCGACCGGGGTGTCGGCGTCGGCGTCTTCGACCGACACCGACAGCGCGCCGAGTTCGTCGATCAAGGCGTCGGAGACCGTCTCGACGCAGTCCTGCGGCGCCAACAGCAGCAGCTCGTACATCAGACGCGGCCGGGCCGCCCCAAACGAGCTGAGTGCCCCCATGGGGAACCGGACGAAAGCGACGTGGCGGCCCGCATGTCAGCGATTGCGCTGGGCCATCCAGCCCTCGAGATAGTGGATGTTGGTGCCGCCTTCAACGAACTTGGCGTCCACCATCAATTCGCGGTGCAGCGGAATGTTGGTCAGGATGCCTTCGACCACGGTTTCCGACAGCGCCGTGCGCATGCGTGCCAGTGCCTGTTCGCGGGTGTCGCCGTGGACGATGATCTTGCCGATCATCGAGTCGTAGTGTGGCGGCACGTAGTAGTTGGTGTAGGCGTGCGAGTCGACCCGCACACCGGGCCCGCCGGGCGGGTGCCACATGGTGATGCGCCCTGGCGACGGGGTGTACTTGTACGGGTCTTCGGCGTTGATGCGGCATTCGATGGCGTGGCCGCGCATCTGGATGTTGCGCTGCGCGAACGGCAGCTTCTCGCCGGCGGCCACGCGAATCTGCATCTGCACGATGTCGATGCCGGTCACCAGTTCCGTCACCGGGTGCTCAACCTGCACGCGGGTGTTCATCTCGATGAAATAGAACTCGCCGTCCTCGTACAGGAACTCGAAGGTGCCGGCGCCGCGGTAGCCGATCTTCTTGCAGGCCGCGGCGCAGCGCTCGCCGATCTTTTCGATCACCCGGCGCGCGATCCCCGGCGCCGGCGCTTCTTCGATGATTTTCTGGTGGCGCCGCTGCATCGAACAATCGCGCTCGCCGAGCCAGACCGCGTTGCGATGCTCGTCGGCCAGCACCTGGATCTCGATGTGGCGCGGGGTTTCGAGAAACTTCTCCATGTAGACGCCCGGGTTGCCGAACGCGGCGCCGGCTTCGGCGCGGGTCGTCTGCACCGCGTGGATCAGCGCCGCCTCGGTGTGCACGACACGCATGCCGCGCCCGCCGCCGCCGCCAGTGGCCTTGATGATCACCGGGTAGCCGACCGCGCGGGCAATCTTGATGATTTCCTTCGGGTCTTCCGGCAGGCCGCCCTCGGAGCCCGGCACGCAGGGCACGCCTGCCTTGATCATGGCCTGCTTGGCCGACACCTTGTCGCCCATCATGCGAATCGACTCGGCGGTCGGGCCGATGAAGGTGAAGCCGCTGCGCTCGACCCGCTCGGCGAAGTCGGCGTTTTCGGACAGGAATCCATAGCCGGGATGAATCGCCTCGGCATCGGTGACCTCGGCGGTCGAGATGATGGCCGGCATGTTGAGGTAACTCTGCGCCGACGCCGCCGGACCGATGCAAACGGCCTCGTCGGCAAGCTTGACGTACTTGGCGTCGCGGTCCGCCTCGGAGTACACCACGACCGACTTGATGCCCAGTTCACGGCAGGCACGTTGGATGCGAAGGGCGATTTCGCCTCGGTTGGCGATCAGGATTTTCTTGAACATGGGTGCCTCGGCTCAATCGCCCTTGCGCGCTTCGCACGCATGGCGATTTGGCTTCGCCGAAACGCTGGCGGCGTTTTCGCCTCGGTTGGCGATCAGGATTTTCTTCAGCATGGGCAGCCCTATTCGATGATGAACAAGGGCTGTCCGTACTCCACCGGCTGGCCGTTCTGACACAGGATCTGCCGGACCGTGCCGGATTTGTCGGCCTCGATTTCATTCATGATCTTCATCGCCTCGATGATGCACAGCGGCTCGCCTTCCTTGACCACCGAGCCCAGTTCGACAAATGCCTTGGCGCCCGGGTTGGCGGAGCGATAGAAGGTGCCCACCATCGGCGACTTGACGGCATGGCCGCTGGGCGGCGCGGGTACATCGGCGACGGGCGAATGCGCCGCCGTCGCCACGCTGGCGGCCAGCGGCAGGCCGGCCGCCGCTCCCGGGTCGGCGGTGAGGGGACGGGCGACCAGGGTCGGGTCGGCCTTGACGATGCGTACCTTGCCGTCGGCTTCCGTGATCTCCAGTTCGGAAATATTGGACTCCGACACCAGGTCGATCAGTGTCTTGAGTTTGCGAAGGTCCATGGGTCGTCTCCGTTGTCTGTTGTCGTCGGCGCATGGCGGTCGGTCAGATCAGTCAAGAAGCCACCGCCTGATGTGGATATCGCGCCTTTTGTAGACAACGGCGGCGAAATATCATCATCTTGATCGAATCTATTCAAAACAGGCTGCCATTGCGGTGGCTGAAGGCCGCCCCAAGAGCATTCATGAGCTGTAAACACGAGGGGAAAAAGGGTTACCAGACCCGCCACGCCGATATCCCTACTATTTATGAGGTGCGAACTTTACGCGCTTTGCGCGCCGTTGCCAGCATTTGACAAGAATCTAATCCAAGGTGGCGGTTCGATGCCGTTGCAGGCCCGGCCAGATCAGTCAGCCCACCGATTTCGCCCATTCGGTCAATTCTTGTTCCGTCAAACTGCCCAACTTGGTGCGTACAAGCTTGGCGTGACGATCGAAGACCACGCTGAACGGCATGCCGCCGGTCAAGTTGCCCAGGTCGCGCGCCAGTTGGATGCCGTCCGCGCCCACCACGGCAATCTGAAAGCCCATCGGCGTCCTGGCCAGAAATTCCTGCACGCGCGCCATGTCGTCCACGGCCAGCCCGACGACCTGCCATCCGCGACTTCGCTGCTGGGTTTGAAACCGGTCGAGCAGGGGCATCTCGGTCACGCAGGGCGGGCACCAGGTGGCCCAGAAGTTAAGCAGCAGGGGTTGCCCTTTAAAGTTTGCGAGCACCAACTCAGCGCCGCCGGGCTGCTGAAACCGTTGCGACCAAACATCGGCTTGCGCCGCCGGTGGCGCGCTAGCGCCGGGGTTCGCCGGGTCAGCGGGCGCTTGCCGTGAACGCAAAATAGCGCCGGCCAATCCGGCCGCACCCGTCACCAGGGCCACTCCGAGCATGATCGTGCTGCGCCGTTTCATGCCTGCTCCATCAACCGGCGCAGCCCGGCCAGATCGCCCCGCAGCGTGCGTTTGGAGGCGTCGGGTTTGAGCGCGCCGCGCAGATCGTCGTGGTCCAGCACGCTCAGGTGCACGGTCACCGGCTCACCGAGCGCGGCGCTGTGGCTGGACACGCTCAACACGTCGACCGGCTCGCCGCGAGGGCCTTTGGTGCTGCCGACGTCGTAATCCACGCCCAGATCGATCAGCCCGAGTTCGGCCTGTTTGGAGTCGTCGCAATAAAGCTGCAAGTGAACATTGTTCAGCCGGGTCGCCGTGCCCCGCCAGACCGCACCCGTCAGGTGGGGCCGAAATGCGGCGAGGCGCTCCATCCAGTCCAGGGCCACGGCGCGCAACGCCGCCAACTCGGCCGGCTGGGTGTCGGCATGGAACAGCGCCAGGTGGGCACGCACTTCGTCCTCGACCAACTGGTTGTCAGGCAAGGAAGCGGCGCGGACCGAAACGCCCAAGGCCTGCGCCGCACGGCGCTTGGCCGGGCCGTACTCCATGCCCTCTTCGACCACCAAGTGAGCAGCGGCAGAGGCAATCTCCAGGGCTAGCGGGCGTGACATCCGCGCATTCTAGGAGCGGGCAGGGGCGTCGACGAGGAGCGATGCCATGCACTTGAACCGCGACATCCGGACTCGCGCCGGCGCCATCCGTTGCGTCAGGGAAGGTCCACCGACCCCATGCGCGCGGCCACCGTGCGGGCGCGGGCCATCAGGTAGGCCGAGCGCGGACGTTTCTCGAAACGCCTGGGTGCCGGCAGCATCACGGCGAGTTGCGCCGCCTGCAGCGGCCGCAGGCGGGCCGCGTCGACCTGGAAGTAGTGTTGCGCCGCGGCCTGGGCCCCGAAGACACCCTCGCCCCATTCCACATGGTTCAGGTAGATCTCCAGGATGCGCCGCTTGCTCAGCAGGGCCTCGAGCATCAGCGTGATGGCGAACTCTTGCGTCTTGCGGGGCAGGCTGCGCTCGGCGCCCAGAAACAGGTTCTTTGCCAGTTGCTGGGTGATCGTCGAGCCGCCGACGAGCGTCAAGCCTGGCGCCGACTTTGCCGCCGCGGCCTGGCCGGCGCGATTTTGGGCGCCCGCCTTGTCAACGCGCGCCTCGGCACGTTGCTCGGCCGCCTGGTTGCGCTCCCAGGCCTTTTCGAGGGCATCCCATTCGACGCCGCTGTGCTCGGCGAAGCCGGCGTCCTCGGCCGCGATCACGGCGCGCTTGAGCGGCTCGCCGATCGCATCAAAAGCCACCCACTGCTGGCGCCAGCGCAGCGGCTGCGGCGCTTGGATCAGGCGCCAAAGCTCCGAGCGCTGGAACGTGGTCGATTGCGGGTCGACCCAGATCAGCGTCGTCACTCGAGCCAGGAAGTAAAGCTGAAGCGACAGCGCGCACAACAGCACCAGCAGCGCCAGCCGGGTAAGCGAGGCCAGGACGACTTTCAAGCGCGCGCCCTTCATTCCGGGGACTTCATGAGGCCTTGCCGGCCGCCTATTGCGCCCCGCCGAGCTGGGTGGTTTCCAGGCCCTCATCGCGGGTGAACTTGAAGCGCGACGTGATGACGATCTGGTCGGCCTTGCGCATCGCCTGCGTGAACGGGCCGAACGGCGCCGCCGCCTTGACGATGGCCACCGCCCGCAGGTCGAGGATCTTCGAGTTGGATTTGCGCACCACCTCGGTTTCGACCACCCGGCCTTCGGTGTCGACGGTGACGTTCATCGTCAGCTCGCCGTACAGCTTGCGGCCCTGGTATTCGGGGAAGTTGCGCGTGCCGCGCTCCTCGATCTTGCGCCGCATGTGGTCGTAGTAGATCGCGTACACCTCCTCGCGCGTGGCCGGGCTGATGTAGCGCTTTTTCGGGCGGGCGTTTTCCTCGTTGATGCGCTTTTCAATTTCGGCCAGCAATTGGATCAGTTGGCGGCGTTTTTCTTCCAGCGCGCGCTCTGCGGGCGCGCCCTGCTCGCGCCGCGGGTCGGGCGGCGGCAGCAGGGCCAGCTCACGCCGCATGTGGGTCAGCAGGTTCTGCTGCGAATGCTGCAGTTGTTCGATCTGGCGGCGCGCATCTTCATTCGAGTCGCCCAGCTCCACCAGCGCCGACGGCGGCAGCGGCGACATCGCGCGGCCCTTCTCGGCCTCGCCGCCGCCGGCCAGGTTGGCCTGGGCAATGGCCTGGGCCTTGTCGGGCCGCTCGCCGGAACGCGAATTGACCAGGATCACCTCCAGCGGCGAATCCTGGAAGGCGCGACTGAAACGTTCCGGGTCGACAAAGCGCACCGTCAGCAACACCGCGTGCACGGCCAGGGAGAACAGCAGCGCCACCTGCAAGGTGGTGAGCTTTTTCACCGCGTGCAACTCAAGCGGCCGGGACGGTATCCGCTGCGGCACTCGTTTGACTTTCGGCCCCGTCGGCGGGCACGTCGATGGCCAGCGTCAGCGGGCCGGCAGCGTCGGCGGCCTCGTCGAGATCGGCCTCGCTCAACACGGCGTCATCGGCCGTGGTCGTGGGGTCGTCCAGCCTGGCCACCACGCTGGCCTGGATGTCCAGGGTCAGCAAGTTGGTGCTGCCTATGCGCACCCGCACGGCCGCGCCACGCGGCAGGCCTTCGGCGCCCACCGCGCGAAACACCAGCGGCCACTCGTCGGCGCGCACCAGTGCGTCCTTCATGACGACGGCGTTCAATTCGCGCAACTCGTTTTGGGCCAGGTACTGCAGCGTCCAGTAACGCTCGATGCCGGACTGGAAGCCGTTGTATTCGGCATAGGCCGCATCGAAGCTGGAGATGATCGCGAACAGTTGCACGTCCTTCGGCTTGAACGGGGCCGCCAGCGCGGCGGTGCGGCCGTGGCGCGCGCAGGCAATGATCTGCCACTGGTTCACCAGGTCGACGTAGCGCCGCAGCGGCGAGGTGGCCCAGGTGTACTGCGCCACCCCCATGCCCGCGTGCGGCGCGGGCCGGGTGCCCATGCGCACTTTCACGCCCGGCGCCAGGCTGGCCTGGCTGCGGTAGATGCCGGGCACGCCGCAGTCGTTGAGCCAGCCGCCCCAGGTGCTGTTGGCCAGGATCATCGCCTCGGCCACGATCAGGTCCAGCGGCGAGCCGCGCCGGCGGGTGCCGATGAGCACGCGCTCATCGCCCCGCGGCTCACGGCCCTCGTTGCCTTCGAGGCGGAAGTTGTAGTCCGGCCGGTTGAAGTTCTCGGGCTTGCCACGCACCACTTCGCGCCCGGCCTTCAGGTGGCGCGCGAGCCTGAAAGCGAAGGCCAGCTCCAAAGCGAACGGATAGGGCGCCGGCGCTTCGCCGCTGAGCGACGCTTCGGTCACCACGCTGTCGAGCTGGTCGTGGCGCAGGTTGGCGGCAATGGAGACGCGCTCCAGGCGGGTTTCGGTGGCCGTCACCGCCAGGGTCTTTTCGTCAAACGTGACATACAGCGACACCGCCGGGCAGTCGCGCCCGGCCGTCAGCGTGTAGGCCTGCACCACGTCGTCGGGCAGCATGGTCAGCTTGTAGCCCGGCATGTAGACGGTGGACAGGCGTTCGCGCGCCAGCCTGTCAAGCGCCGTGTCCGGCAGGAACGCCAGGCCCGGCGCGGCGATGTGGATGCCCAAGACCACCGTGCCGCTGCCCAGTCCGCGCACCGACAGCGCGTCGTCGATCTCGGTCGTGGCCGAGTCGTCGATGGAAAAAGCCTGGGCGTCGAACAGCGCCAAGGGCTCCTTGATCGCCGGCGCCTGCAGCGCGGGGAAGGCCGTGCCCTTGGGGAAATTCTCGAACAGGAAGCGCCGCCAGTGAAATTGGTAGGGCGAGTCGATGGCGCCGGCGCCGGTCAGCAGGTCCAGCGGCGCCTTCTGGGCCCGCCGCGAGGCTTCGACCACGGCCTTGTATTCAGCGGCGTTCTTGTCGGGCTTGAACAGCAGCTTGTACAACTGCTCGCGCACCGGCGCCGGGCACACACCGGCCGCCAACTCCGTGGCCCAGGTGTCGATTTGCGCCGCCACCAGCTTCTTGCGCTCGATGCCCAGCAGCGCGGCCTTGACGATTTCTTCCGGCGCCTTCTTGAACAAGCCTTTGCCCATGCGCCGAAAATAGTGCGGCGCTTCGAACAGACGGAACAGCGCGGCGGCCTGCTTCTCCACGCCGGCGTTCTTGTCGAAATAGTCGCGCGCCAGGTCGGCGAAACTGAAGTCGGCCTCGGGCGCGAATTCCCAGGCCAGGTCCAGGTCGATCTCCCGGGCCAGGGTTTGCGCCGTGGCCACCAGTTCGGCCGGCGCGGGCTTGTCGAACTTGAGCAGCACGTTGGCGGACTTGACCTTGACGCGCTTGCCGGAGTCGAGTTCGATCTGGGTCGAGGTTTCGGCCTCGGACATCACACGGCCGGCGAGGAACTTTCCGGCATCTTCGAAGAGGGCGTACATAGGGGGGCGATTGTCGCTTGAAGTCGCGCCCACCCGACGCGGCCGGGCCTGGCCAGGTCTGTGCGATCTGCAACGATTCGTGACGGCAGTTGGACGTTGCCAGGCCGCGCCAAAACGTGACCCGCGACCCGGGCACTCAGTAGCTCCGCCCGCCCTTGAACTGGGCATGGGCACGCCGCTCCAGCGTGGCGCTGCGCGCAATCGCCGCAAAGGAGCCGGCGGCATGGGCATGGCAGATCGCCAGGCCCAGCGCATCGGCGGCGTCCTTGCCGGGCAGGCCGGGCAAGGACAGCAGCCGCATCACCATCTCCTGCACCTGCTCCTTGGCCGCCTTGCCGTGCCCGACCACGGCCTTTTTCATCTGCAATGCGGTGTACTCGGCCACCGCGATGTCGCTGGACACCAGCGCCGTCAGCGCCGCCCCGCGCGCCTGGCCCAGCAGCAGCGTCGATTGCGGGTTGACGTTGACGAACACGATCTCCACCGCCGAGCAGGCCGGCTGGTAGCGCGCCGTCACCTCGCGCACGCCGTCGAAGATGATCTTCAGGCGCGCCGGCAACTGGCCGATGTGCACCGCGTCGGTCTTGATCGTGCCGCTGGCCACGTAACGCAGCTTGGCGCCTTGGGCCTCGATGACGCCGAAGCCGGTGACCCGCAGGCCGGGGTCGATGCCAAGGATTCTCATAAAGGACTCACCACCCGAAGTACCAACGCACCGCATGGAAGAACACCGGCGCGGCAAAACACAGCGCCGCCGCGCGGTCCAGCAAACCAACGGCGCCGGTCACCGAAACCTTGCCGCCCCAGTTCTTGACGCCGGCGTCGCGCTTGAGCGCCGTCATCACAAACTCACCCAGCGTGCCGCTGCCGCCGGCGAGGAAACCCAGCACCAGCGCCGGCACCGGTTTGAACGGCGTGGCCCAGTACAACAAGCCTCCGAGCACGGCCGCCGCGAGCGCGCCGATCAGCCAGGCGCGCCACGAAAAAGATCGGCTGATGGCGCGCGCGACCGGCCGGCGCCGCAGGCGGCGGCTGGCGGCCTCTTGAACGATTTGCGCGGTGGCGACCACGCCCACCAGATAGAGCACCAGGAAGGCGCCGCGTCCCTGGTAGTCGGGTAGGTCCAGCAACAGCAGCGCCGGCGCGTGGCTCATGCCGTAGACACAGACCATGATGCCCCACTGGATCTTGGCGGTGCGTTCGAGGAAGCGCTGTGGGTCGTTGCCCAAGGCGCTGACGACCGGAATCGCCAGGAACACATAGACCGGGATGAACACCGTGAACAGGTCGAACAGCCGCACCCCGACCAGCAGGTACTGCAGCGGCAGAACGAAAAAGAACGCCAGCAACAGGCTGCGGTGGTCGCCGCGCCGGGTGTGGGTCAGGGTCACGAACTCGCGCAGCGCCAGGAACGACAGCACGCCGAACAACAAGGTCGACACAAACGCCCCGGAGGCCCACGCCACCCAGAACAGCACCGCGCCGACCCACACCGCGCGAAGGTCACGGGTGAAGCCTTCCTGGCGCAGCAGTTGGGCGCCGGTCTGGTCGCGCAAGGTACGCGTGAAGGCCGCCGACGTCACCAGCGCCAGCGCCCCGAACAGGCACACGAACAGCAGGCCGACCTGCTGGGAGACGCTCAAGTCGCGCAAGGCGTACATCAGTGGATGTCACGCAGCGCCATGACGGCCCGGCGCGCGCGGTCCAGAAACACGCGCCGGTCTTCGCCCGGGTGCAATTGCATCGGCGCCCCGAAAGTCACCGAGCACAAGATGGGCACCGGCACGACCTCGCCCTTGGGCATGACCCGCTGCACGTTGGCGATCCACGCCGGGATGAGCTGGATGGCGGGAAAGGCCTCGGCCAGGTAATAGAGCCCGGCCTTGAATGCGGCCGGGTCGTCCTTGTTGCCGCGCGTGCCTTCCGGAAAGATCACCAGGGAGTCACCGTTGCGAAGGGCTTCCATCAGCGGCTCCAGTGGGTCTTCGTCGCCCACCCGTTGCCGGCTCACGTAGACGGCGTTGAACACCTCGCGGGTGATCCAGGCCTTCAAGGGTGTTGAGGTCCAGTAGTCGCGCGCCGCGATCGGGCGTGTCATGGCACGCAGGTCGTGCGGCAGCGAGGCCCAGATCAGCACCCAGTCGAAATGGCTTTGGTGGTTGGCGAAGTAGATGCGCTGCTCGGCCTTGGGCGGGCAGCCATGCCAATGCCCTTGCGCGCCGGTGATCAGGCGCGTCAGGAAGGACAGGGTCAGGCCGGCGACCTCGGGCAACGTCATGGCTGGCGATGGTAGCGGCGTGACGTGACCAAACCACTGAAGCGCCGCGGCCCGGCGCGCCGCTTGGACTCAGTGGCGGAAGTGCCGCACGCCGGTCAGCACCATGGCGATGCCGCGCTCGTTGGCCGCGCCGATGACCTCGTCGTCGCGCATCGAGCCGCCCGGTTGGATCACGCAGGCGGCGCCGGCGTCGACCACCACATCGAGCCCGTCGCGGAACGGGAAGAACGCGTCGCTGGCAACCACCGAACCCTTCAGCGACAGCCCCGCGTTCGCGGCCTTGATGCTGGCGATGCGGGCCGAATCGATGCGGCTCATCTGCCCGGCGCCGACGCCCAGCGTCATGGCGTCGCCGCAAAACACGATCGCGTTGCTCTTGACGTATTGGGCGATCTTCGAGGCGAACAGAAGGTCGTTGAGTTGTTCGGGCGTGGGCCGCAGGGTGGTCACGACCCTCAGGTCGCGCAAGTGCGTGGGTTGGTGGTCGGCGGTCTGCACCAGCAGGCCGGCGCCGACACGCTTCATGTCGTGGCCGCCGCGGCCCGGTTCCGGGGCGCTCGTGA
>JAYSVE010000012.1:0-2465 GCA_043718725.1 Methylibium sp. | reverse complement strand
CCAACCAGGACCCGCGCATCGGCCGCACCCTGTTCAACCTGCTGATCCCGGTGGAGATGGAGCCGTTTCTCGGCGGCACCAGCGAGATGCTGATCGAGCTGGATCGCGGCACCGCCGTCATCCCGTGGGAGCTGCTCGACACCAACCCCGACGCGCAATCGGCCGACCAGCGGCCGTGGGCGATCCGCTGCAAGCTGTTGCGCAAGCTGCGCACCGAAGAGTTCCGCGAGCAGGTCTCCGATGCCAGCGCCGACGACAGCGTGCTCGTGATCGGCGAGCCGGCGTGCGACCACACGGTCTACCCGCGCCTGCCCGGCGCGCGCGCCGAAGCCGAGGCGGTGGCCGCGCGGCTCACCGACCCCACTTGCGGCATCGCGGCCGACCGGGTGCGCGCGCTGCTGAGTGGTGAAGACGATGCGCAGACGGTGATCAACGCGCTGTTCGAGCGGCCTTACCGCGTGGTGCACATCGCCGGCCACGGCTATGCGGGGGCCGACGGCGGCGTGGTGCTGTCGGGCAAGGACACCTACCTCGGCGCCAACGAGGTGCGCGCCATGCGCGTCGTGCCCGAACTGGTGTTCCTGAACTGCTGCCACCTGGCCGGGCGCGAAGCCACCACCGTGCTCGAACCCTATGACCGCGCCGCGTTTGCCGCCAACATGGCCGAAGAGTTGATCCGGGTCGGCGTGCGCTGCGTGATCGCCGCCGGCTGGGCGGTCGAGGACGGGCCGGCCGAGAAGTTCGCCACCGCCTTCTATGCCGCGCTGCTGGGCGGCGCCCGCTTCATCGAGGCCGTGTCGGCCGCGCGCAGCGCCGCCTGGCGCGAAAACCCGCGCGGCAACACCTGGGCCGCCTACCAGTGTTACGGCGACCCGGAATGGGCCTGGCGGCGCCAGGTCGGCGACGGCCAGCGCCAGGCACCGTCGATGGGCGACCAGTACGCCACCGTGGCCTCGCCGGTGGCGCTGGCGCTGGCACTCGAAACCCTGGCCATCCGCAGCCAGTACGGCGGCGGCAAGCGCGACGCGCTACTCGACCAGGTGCGTTATCTCGAAGCCCAGTTCGCGCCGCTGTGGGGCGGCATGGGCGCGGTGGCCGAGGCCTTCGGCACGGCGTATGCCGGCGTCAAGGACGTCGACAAGGCGATCGCCTGGTACCGCGCCGCCATCGACGCCAGCGACGCCAGCGCCTCGTTCAAGGCGGCCGAGCAATTGGGCAACCAGTTGGTGCGGCGCGCCGAGAAACTGAAGGATCCGGCCGCGGCGCGCGCCGACATCGAAGCCGGCATTGCGCAACTGGAACGCCTGGCGGCGGTGCAATCGACGGTCGAGCGCGCCAGCCTGCTCGGCTCGGCCTGCAAGCGGCTGACGATGGTCGAATGGCGCGCCGGCCGCAAGGCCGAGGCCGGCAAGGCCTTGAAAGCCGCCGTGGCGCACTACGCCGCGGCCGAGAGCATGGCGCGCAAGGCCGGTGCCGCCAACCTGTTCTATCCGGCGAAGAACTGCATCAGCTGCGAAATGCGGGCCTCGTTTGTCGACAACCAGTCCGTCAGCATCGCCGAAGAGCGCATGCGCGAGGTGCGCGAATCACTCCAGAAGGCGGCCACCGACAGCCCGGATTTCTGGTCGGTCGTGGGCCAGACCGAACTGCAGATCCTGGCCGCCATCGCCGCCGGCAAGCTCGCCGCCGACGCGCCGGCATTGATCGACAAGCTGCGCGAACACAAGGCGCGCGTGCCGGCGGTGGGCCTGTGGGACTCGGTCTACAACGAAGCGCAGTTCACGCTCGAGCCGTACCGCGGGCTGGCCAGCGCCAGCGCCGCCGATCAACGCGCGGCCGACGAGTTGCTCGCGGCACTGAAGGCAATGGCGCAGTCCTGATCAACCCATGCGCCGGACCCCGCGACGGCAGATCCGCCGCGCCGCCGCTCAAAGCCCCCTGGACAACTCGAACATCAGCGCCGAGGGCAGGGAGCTGGCAATGACGTCGCGGCCGACGCGCGCCATGGTGGAGCCGCTGAAGCCGGACATCTCGAACGAATGGCCTTGTTCGATGATCTCGATGAAGGCGAATTCCGGCACCTCGGCGATGAGCTCATCGCGGAGCCTGCCAAAACGCTCGCCGTTCTGAATGGCCTCGATCACGATCGCGTGCGGCAAGCCATCCTGGCAAAAGACAGCGGCTTCTTCGACCGAATTGACGAAGTCGACGACCAGGCCCATGTTCTTCAAGGCGTCGCGAATCAGCGCACGCATCTCGCGCCGCGACGACACCACCAGCACATGGGTTCCGGCCAGTGGTTTGGAATTGGTCGACGGCGCGAAGCCGTCGTCCAACTCAACCGTGCTCAGGCCCTCGATCGCGTCGTGGGCCGTGCGCGGAAACTCCAGTGTCAGGGTGCTGCGGTCCGCGTCGTCGGATCGCAGGACGGGCAGGCCCATCGTGGCGGCGGTTTGCTCCAGCAG
>JAYSVE010000110.1:0-5252 GCA_043718725.1 Methylibium sp. | reverse complement strand
GGCCACACGCTCGACCTCTTCCAATGTCGTCGCGCCGCGAGCCGCCGCGTCGAATGCCAGCTCCTGCAGGCCGCGCCAACCGGTACTGGCGGCGGCCGCCTGTATCTCTGCTTGCGGCGCGCGGCGCGCCATGAGCGCCTTCAGTACCGGAGTCAGCGTGAGCAGTTCTCCCAGCGCGAACCTGCCGGAGTAGCCGGTGCCGCGGCAGTGCTCACAACCCCTGGCGGCCATGAACATGGGCGTGCCGTGGTAGGTGGCAAGGAAGGCCTGCAACGCAGGCTCGTGTTCCGCTGCGGAGTCTCTGGCCATTGCGCAGTGCGGGCAGACCCGGCGCAACAAGCGCTGGGCCAGCACACCGTTGATGGCCGATGCAAAGGTGTAAGCGTCGATGCCAAACTGGTCGAAGCGACCCACCACGTCGAACACGGTGTTGGCATGGACCGTGGTGAACACCAGATGCCCGGTGAGAGCCGACTGCACGGCGATCTGGGCGGTCTCTGCATCGCGGATTTCGCCGACAAGGATCTTGTCGGGGTCGTGGCGCAGGATCGAACGCAGGCCTCGGGCGAACGTCAGCCCCTTGCGTTCGTTCACCGGAATCTGCAGCACCCCCGGCAGCTGATACTCCACCGGGTCTTCGATGGTGATGATCTTGTCGCGCGACTGGTGCGTTTCGGTGATCGCCGCATACAGCGTGGTGGTCTTGCCCGAGCCGGTGGGGCCGGTGACCAGCATCATGCCGTGGGGCTTGCGGCACAGGTGCCGCAGCGCGGTCTGCGCGGGTTCGTCGAAGCCCAGTTTGGCCAGCGTGAGGCCAGAAAGGCTTTGGGCCAGATGCTCGCGGTCCAGGATGCGAAGCACCGCATCCTCGCCATGGATGCTCGGCATGATGGATACGCGGACGTCGATGCTGCGGCGCTCGTAGCCGATTTGCAGGCGGCCATCCTGAGGAACCCGCCGCTCGGCAATGTCGAGCTGGGCCATCACCTTGATTCGGCTGATGGCCTGGACGGCCAGTTCGGTGTTGTCGATGCGGCGCACGGCGGTGAGCACGCCGTCGATGCGGAACTTGACGCTCAGGCCGGACGGGTCGCTCTCCAGGTGGATGTCTGACGCACCGGTCTTGAGAGCGTCGTACAACGTCGAGTTCACGAAGCGGATGGCGGGGCTCGCGTCGGCCCCGATCTCACGCAGGTTCAGCGATTCGGTGGCCCCCGGACGCCGTGTACCGCTCGCATCGGCGCCCGCGTGGGCCACGCCCAGCGTACCCAACGCCGTCATTCCCGCTTCAGCTTGCGCCAGCCACGCGTCGAAGGTTTCGTCACTGGCAAGGCTGGCTGCAGTGGTGCCAAACCTCGTCAGCGCCCATCCGAACTGGTCGGTGTCGAAGGGGTCGGTGATGACCAGATGTTGTTGACCGGTGCCGTCTTTGAACAACGCGCAGCGGCGTTGCACGACCTCGCCGAATGACAGCGCATCGAATGCCGGCTCCCAAGCCCTGAGGTCTTGCACGCGAACCACGCCGAGTCCGAGCAACGGCCCGAGTTCATCGACGAGTGCCTGCGGATCAGGAGCCGCTTGGCGCAGCGCAGCTCGAACGTCGTCGCAGCCCTGAACGCGCAGTGCCGCAATCTGAGCTGCCAAGGGACCTTCGGTACCGGGCGGAGCAACTCGTGCTCCCGCTGCCGACGAACTGAAGCCTTGCCAGGGCCAGACCCGCGCCGATGTGGTCGACGAGCGAGTGGCGCTCATTGGATCGCCGCTGCCAGCTCGAAGATGGGCATGTACATCAGCACCACGACCAGCCCAACGCCCGCACCGATCAACACCATCACGATGGGCTCCAGGGCCCGCATGGTGCGCTCCAGCGTGCGGCTGACTTCCGATTCGTGGAAATGGGCGATGCGGGTCAGCACGGCCCCCAGGTCGCCGGTGCGCTCGCCGGCCAGCAGCAATTGTTCGGCCACCGGTGTGGCCATGCCCGCGCGGACGTGGGCTGTCGACGGTGCGAGCCCTTCGCGCACGCCCCGCTCCACCGCGCGACCACGATCCTGCAGCGCCAGGGGGAGCAACCCGTTGGCCATTTGCAGGGATTGGGGCAGCGGAATCCCTCCCTGGACCAGCATGCCGTTGGCGCGATACCAGCGCGCCAGAAAGTAGGTGTTCAGGCACTCGCGCAGCGGTGCCCAGGCCAGCGCGCGCCGCAGCATCGCGCCACGCACTGACGACGAAGTCAGCATGCCGCCGGCGGCAAGCAGAACCGCCGCAGCCCCCGCCATCCACCACGCGCCGTGCGCGCGCAATGCTTGAGCCCAGGCGACCATCGCGCGTGCCGACCACGGCAACTCAACGGCCATGCCCTCGAACACGCGCGCGAAGCGCGGCATCACGTAGAACAGCAGGAACAGCAACACCAGCCCGCCGATGCCAACCAACAGCATCGGGTAGATCGCTGTGGAGACGATGCGATGCCGAACTTCGACGACACGCTGCTCGTGCTCTAGAAACCGGGTCAGCGTTTGCGGCAGGTCTGAAGTGAGTTCGGAGGCACGCACCAAGGCCACCAGCAGAGGCGGAAACGTCGGGTCGGCGGCGAACGCGCTTGACAGCGTCTTGCCCTCTTGCAGCTGGCGCTCCAGCCGCCCGATGGCGTTGATTGCCCCGCCTCTGGCACCCCGCCGCAACGCATCCAGCGCTTCAATCACGCTCAAGCCCGCGACCAACAGGTCACGTAATTGTTCGATGAAGACCGGGATGTTCAAGCCCTTGGTCACGGTGCGCTCATTGCCCCAGCCGCCAAGCCGCAATCCCACGGTGCGAGCCGACAGAACGGCAAGCCCCTGGCCGGCTGCTTGCTGGCGGGCCGCGTCCAGGCTCGGTGCCTCCACATCGATGGTGCGCGGCACACCTCGACCTTGGACGACGTTGAGCTGTACGCGCATGAGTTGGGTTGACGAGGAAGCGGCGGAGCGCTAGCGCCCCGAGGTCCAAACGCTCACATCCGCGTCGAGCCCGCTGCCGCCCGGCTGGCCGTCTTTGCCCAGCGAGGTCAACTCGAAGTCATGGCCGCTGTCGCCGGGATAGCGGTAGGCGTAATGGCGGCCCCAGGGATCCACGGGAAGTGCCCTGGAAAGATACGGGCCCGACCACTTGGGTTCGTCGGAGGGGCGCTCGACAAGGGTTCGCAGGCCTTGTTCGGTGCTGGGGTAGTGGCCGGTGTCCAGGCGGTAGGCGCCGAGAGCATTTTCGAATGCGTCAAGCTGGGCGCGGGTGGTCTTGACCTCGCTCTTGCCGATCTGGTCGAAGTAGCGGGGGGCTACGTAGCTGGCCAGCAACCCGATGATGACCATGACCACCAACAATTCCAGCAGCGTGAAGCCGCCCGGCTCAGTGGGTTGGCGTTTGCGGCTGGGGGCGGGCTCAAGACGGGAGCGGACAGGGAGCATGGCCTGGTTGGTTTGGTTGACCGCACGCGAGACTGTGGAGTAGTGAACGTCGAATGCCTGGGCCACCTCGGCCATCGTGAAATCCCCGCTTGCATAGGCGCGAGCCATCGCGCGCTCTCGCGAGACCTTCAAGCCAGTGTAGTGCGCAAGTGGTCTGGCCGGCGCTCGACGCTGTGCACGTGGAACCTCAAGCAGATCAGAGAGCCCACGGCCTGCCTTGCGTTGCATGCGGCTGACGAACGCATCGTCGCCCAAGTAGACCTGCCCGTTGAGATGGGCCCAGATGCTTGGCTGCCCGATCCCGGCACGGACATGATCGACGTAGCGCCGCACTGCCACCGGGCGGCGCACCGCGAATTGCGCCAACATCGCGTCGACCGCCATCCATGGCGGCGCCGCCTGGCTCCCGACCATGACGGCATAGGAACTCCAGCGCCAGTCTGACGCGGACTTGACCATGCCGGCCCGAACAGGGTTCAGCACGATGTATCGCGCCAGCTCCAGTAGGTGGGCATCGCTGTCGACCAGGATGGCCTTGTAGCGCCCCTGAAACACGTGGCCGGCTCGCCCATGGCGGCGGTTGACCCTCTGGGTGTACACGCCATTCAATTGCCTCATGCCCGCCGACAGATTGCCTTCTGGGGTTTGCAACAGCAGGTGGTAGTGGTTGCTCATCAGGCAATATGCGTGCACGACCCAGTTGAAACGCCGGCAAACCTCGTCCAGCACTTGAAGCCACGCTGAACGATCAACGTCGTCAGCGTAGATGTCCTCGCTGCGGTCACCTCGAGAGGTGATGTGGTAGAGGCCGCCGTTGAACTCGATTCGGAGGGGGCGGGACATGATCCAATTCTAGGGGTCGGGTTGCGTGATTGCAAGACCTGACCCCTCGACCCCAAGACCTGACCCCCCGACCCGCGCGACCCGACCCCCGACCCCCACTCGCACTCATCCTTTGAACGCCGGCAGCTTTCCGAACTCATTGCAGACCTTAGCTGACGCCCCGTGCTCTAACAGCAGCCGGGCAATCTCTTCTGTCTTCGCGTAGTGCAACGCGGTATTGCCCATGTCGCCCTGACGATTTACATCCAGGCCCGCATCAAGCAGGAATCGTACGGCCTGTAAGTCGCCCCTTGCGGCTGCGATATGAAGACATGAATCGCCCTCTGGCGTCACGTAGGTGAGCGGGTCAACCGGTTGCATCGGATCGTCCGCGTCGTAATTCAATATATGGCGGAACGCAGCCTCAAGGTACTTGCGTGTGAACTCGTCCATCAATCGCACTTCCCACACTTGTCTTCGATTTTCTTCTTCAGCTTGTCGATACCTCTCACGCGCTGACGAATGGCCTCGGCATGCCGACCTGGAAGCCACTTAGCGTCCCACGCCTGCATGCCCTGCACTACGTCCTGCTCGCGCTTGAGAAGCCACCTCAGCGTTTCGCAGTCGTCTCCCGGCGGTGGCGTCTGGAGCGAGCGTTGCTTGTACGCGTCGTGTTCAGCATCGGCCGCAGGATCGTTGACGAAGGGCTTTGCAAAAATGAGGTTACCGACTCCTGTGAACGCGTCGCTAACGGCTTGACGACAGGCTGGAGTGATAGCGCACCCCACAGCGAGAACACTTCCGCCAATGATCAGGTCATCCACGCCAACGAGCAGGCCCTGGGGATCGGCGTACTTGGTCGGTTGATTCAGCGCGTAGTTGTAGGTATTGATCCCCCCCTGTAGCCCGATGGGATCGGACTGGGTATACCTGCCGAGCGACCCATCGTAGTCCCGATTCACGTTGTAGTTGAGCCCCGACTCC
>JAYSVE010000109.1:0-12934 GCA_043718725.1 Methylibium sp. | reverse complement strand
CTTCCTGACGCGCGAAGTCCACCGGGTTGTAGCAGAACACGCAGTGCAGCGGGCAGCGGTAGGTCAGCTCGGCGAGCAGCCACAGCGGCGGGCCGATGGCGGCCGGCGCGGGCCTGGCTTCTGGCGCGGTCGAGCTCATCGCATCAGTCCCAGGTGAGCCAGTTTTGTTGCGCGGCCATTTCGACGAAGGCGATCACGTCGGGCTGCAGATGGCGGGTCGAGAAGGCCTGCTCCAACTCGGCCGCGATGGTCTCGATCGTGCGCTGGCCATCGCAGCGTTTCATGATCTCGCCGGCGCTGCCGTTGAGCTTGACCATGCCTTCGGGGTACAGCAGCACATGGCAGTCCTGCACCGGCTCCCATTGCAGCCGAAAGCCGGTGCCGACACGGGGCACGGTGGCCGCGGTGGCCGCGGTCATGTTGCCGCACCGTAACGCACCATCAACGCGTCGCTCAATGCCCACAGGATGTCGAGCTTGAACTGCAGGATCTCCAACGCGCGCTCTTGCAGCGCCCGCGTCGAAAAGTGCGCCAGCGTGAGCGCCAGCCCCTGGTCCACATCGCGCCGCGCCTGGCTGATGCGGTTGCGAAAGTACATCAGGCCGTCCTGCGCGATCCACGGGTAGTGTTCGGGCCAGGTGGCCAGGCGCTGCTTGTGGATCTCGGGCGCGAACAGCTCGGTCAGCGACGAACACACCGACTCTTGCCACGGTGCGCGACGCGCGAAGTTCACATACGCGTCGACGGCAAAACGCACCGCCGGCACCACATGGCGCAGGTCCTGCACCTCTTCGCGCGTCAGGCCCACGGCTTGGGCCAGGCGCAACCAGGCCTCGACGCCGCCTTCGTCGCGGATGCCGCCGATCTCGAAGCCGTCGTGGTCGAGGATGCGCTGCACCCAGCCGCGCCGCACGGCCGGGTCGGGGCAGTTCGAGAGCACGGCGGCGTCCTTGATGGGGATCGCGATCTGGTAGTAGAAGCGGTTCGCCACCCAGCCGCGAATTTGCTCGGGCGTGGCGCGACCGCTGTTGAGCATCACGTTGTACGGATGATGGATGTGGTACGCACGGCCGCGCTCGCGCAGCTTGGCCTCGAACTCGTCGCGGCCCCACGCCGGTGCGCCCGCATCGGGCGGCGGGCCTTCCAGGATCATGTCTGCGCGCATGCGGTCGTTCAGAGTGAAATGGCCATGCCGTCTTCGCAGACTTCGATGCCGGCGCGCGTCAGCATGGCGCGCGCTTCGGAGTCTTCATCGAGGATGGGATTGGTGTTGTTGATGTGGATCAGCATGCGCCGGACCCTGGCCGGGAGCCGGTTCAGCCATTCGACCATCCCCCCGGGGCCGGACTGGGCCAGGTGGCCGATGGCGCGCGCCGACTTGCGGCTCAGGCCCATGGAGATCATTTCGTCATCGGTCCAGAACGTGCCGTCCACCATCACGGCATCGGCGCTGGCCATGGCCTCGAACACCGGCGGCGTGATCTCTCCGAGTCCCGGCGCGTAGAACAGCGTGCGGCGACTGTGCCGGTCGGTGATCGACATGCCGATGTTGTCGCCCGGAACCGGGTTCTCACGGTGCGGAGAATACGGCGCGGCCTTGCTGGACAAGGGCAACGCCAGGAAACTCAGGTTCGGCACGCCGGGCACCTCGAACGCCGACCCATCGAGGCCGATGCGCTGGCGCCGCACCCCGCAGTAGTGGCCCAGCACGCGCAGCACCGGGTTGCCCTGGGTCAGGTCTTCTTCCACCGGGTCGGTGCACCACAGCGGTAGCGCCGTGCCGCGCTCGCGCAGCATGAACAGGCCGGTGGCATGGTCGACCTGGCCGTCCATCAGCACCACGCCGGCAATCGCCGAGTCGCGCAGCGCGCGGGCCGGTTGCAGGACGGGGTTGGCGCGAATCTGCTCCAGGATGTCGGGCGAGGCGTTGAACAGCACGCCGTCCACGCCGTCATCGGGGCGGATGAAGATCGACGACTGGGTGCGCGCCTTGGCGCGCAAATCCCCCGAGCGCACGCCGGCGCAATTGGGGCAATTGCAGTTCCACTGCGGGAAGCCGCCGCCGGCGGCCGAGCCCAGTACGGTGATGCGCATTCGGGTGGAGGGAGTGTTGACCGAGGTCTTGATGCCCCTGAAGCGCAACGCCCTGGGGGGCACCCAGGGCGTTGAGCATTCGGCGCGCGCTGGGAATCAGCGGGCCGCGACGTACATCGTGATTTCGAAGCCGAAACGGAAGTCAACGGCGGTCGGGGTTTGCCAGGTCATGGTGAATCTCCTTCAGGTCTCACAAGGCCGGTCGGCGCTCGCGGGGACGGGTTGCATCCTGGATGCCATCTTCGATCACCCGCTCTCCTGGCCCCAGCCCCCTCGGCATGAATTGCCCCTCATGATTTTCATGAATGTGGGCGCGAGGCGCCAAAAGCAGTCGATACCATCCAGCGCATGAGCCTGCGCCTGAAAATCAACCTGCTCGTGGGCGTGCTCACGCTGCTGTTCGTGGCCGCGCTGACCACGCTGCAATTGCGCAGCCTGCGCGCGTCGGTGCACGAAGAGGTGGCCAGCGCCAACCGCGTGGCCATCCAGTTGCTCAACCGCACGGTCTGGCGCTACGCGGCCCAGGGCCCGCAGGCCATGCTCGGCTTTTTGCAAGGGATGGGGCGGGTGCGCTCCAACGACATCACCTTGGTCGACGAACAGGGCGCCGAGCTGTACCGTTCACCGCCGTCGCCGTACAAGCCCGGACGCGACCCCCCGCGCTGGTTCGACGACCTGCTGGCCCCGCCGCCGCAGGTGCAAACCATCAAGTTCCCCGGCGGCAGCCTGGAGGTGCGGGCCAACGCATCGCGCGCCGTGCTCGACGCCTGGGACGACGGGGTCTGGCTGATGCTCGGCGGGCTGCTGCTGCTGCTGGCGGTCAACGCGCTGGTGTTCTGGCTGGTCGGGCGCACGGTGCGGCCGTTCGCTGACATCGTCACCGCCCTGAACCAGTTGCAAGCCGGCCGGTTCGACGTGGCACTGCCCCCGTTGCCCGGCACCGAAGCGGCCACCATGGGCCTGGCCTTCAACCGCATGGTCGGTGTGCTGCAACAAAACCTGGAGACCGAGCGCCGCGCGGTGCGCGCCGAGCGCGAACTCTCCGACAGCCGCGAGCTGACGCGCTGGATCGACCACCACATCGAACAGGAGCGCCGCATGATCGCGCGCGAGTTGCACGACGAGCTGGGCCAGTCGGTCACGGCCATGCGCAGCATCGCGCTGTCGATCGCGCAGCGCGTGGCCACGCTGGACCCGACCGCTGCCGGCGCGGCGCGGCTGATCGCCGACGAGTCATCGCGCCTGTACGACGCGATGCACGGCATCATCCCGCGCCTCACGCCGCTGGTGCTCGACAACTTCGGCCTGGCCGAGGCGCTGAACGACGTGGTGGAACGCACCCGCCGCAGCCACGCCGGCCTGACGATCGACCTGGCGGTCGATCTGGCGCACGCCAAGCTGCCCGCGGATGTGGCCCTGGCGCTGTACCGCGCCGCGCAGGAAGGCATCACCAATGCGCTGCGCCACGGGCAGGCGCGGCACCTGCAACTGGCGGTGGCGGGCGGGCAAGGCGAGGTGCGGCTCACGCTCACCGACGATGGTCAGGGGCTGGCGCCGGACTGGTCGCAACGCGCCGGGCATTACGGGCTGCGCTGGCTCACCGAGCGGGTGGAAAGCCTGGGCGGCGTCTTCAAACTCGCCGCCGCCGCGCCGCGGGGCGTGGCCCTGGAGGTTCGCATGCCGCTGGCGATGGAGACGACATGATCCGCGTGATGCTGGTCGACGACCACGCGCTGGTGCGCATGGGTTTTCGCATGCTGTTGGCCGATGCCGAGGTCGAGGTGGTGGCCGAAGCCGGCAGTGGTGAGCAGGCTTGCATCGACTACCCGCGCGTCAAGCCCGACGTGGTGGTGATGGACCTGTCGATGCCCGGCATGGGCGGCCTGGAGGCGGTGCGGCGGCTGCTGGCCCAGGACCCCAAGGCGCGTGTGCTGGCCTTGTCGGCGCATGAAGACACGGCCCACCCGCGGCGCGTGTTGCGTGCCGGCGCCCTGGGCTACCTGGCCAAGCGCAGTGCGCCCGAGGCCTTGATCGTGGCCGTCACCACTGTGGCGCGAGGCGAACGCTATGTCGACGCACAAACCGCCCAGGCCCTGGCGATGGCGCAGATCGACGGCCAGTCCAGCCCGGCCGACGCCTTGAGCGAACGCGAGTTTTCGGTCTTCATTCAACTCGCGCGCGGCCTGAGCGTGGCGCAGATCGCCGAAGCCCTGAAGCTCTCGCCCAGCACGGTGGGCACGCACCTGTACCACGTGAAGCAAAAGCTCGGCGCCAGCAACCAGAGCGAGTTGACGCTGGTGGCGTTGAGGTGGGGGTTGATTCAGGCGTAGCCGAGCGCCGACGGCGGGCTGCGGCGCCCGCCCACCGGCACACTGCGCCGGCAAGCGCGTCAATTCCTTGCCACCGGCAGCCCGGGGCACACCAGCTGGTAGGGCAAGTCGTCGCCCACAAAGGCTTTCCACTCGCCCTGCGTGAGGTTGCGGTTCGCGATCTCGCAGGCGCGCCTGGGCCAGCCGTCGAGGTCCACATCCCACACCGTGATCGCCCCGTTGAAGTGGCCGGTCACGAGCCGCCTGCCGTCGGCCGTGAACGCCATGCTGAGCGTCGTCGCCGAAGCCTCCAGCACCGCGTGGGGCTTGGCGTTCGCAACATCCCAGAGCACGATGCCAAGTCCCGACTCACCGGCCGTGTGCGCAAGCACACGGCCGTCGGGGCCGAAGGCGATGCTGTTGGCGCCGCGAAAGCCCCGGGTGTCGAGTTCGACCGGTTCCTTGTTCCCGCCCAGGTTCCACAGCAGCAGCATGCCGCTCATGTGGGCCGAGGAAGCCAGGGTCTCTCCATCGGGGCTCAGGGCCAGCTTGGCCACCGAGCCGCCGGCGCCCATCGGCTCGGCCGCCTGCTTGCGGGCCGCGAGATCCCACACCCGCAACGCCCCCTCACCGCCGCCCGACACCAGACGCTTGCCGTCGCGGGTGAACGCGAGCGCATTGACCGGGCTCTCGTGGCCCTGCAGTTTTGCCGGCGGCTCGTCAGTGGCAAGGTTCCACAAGAAAATCGAGGTCTGGCCGTCCAATCCCGCAGCAAATGTTTTGCCGTCGGGACTGATCGCCAGGCTCTTGATGTTTCCGTCCGCGTCGAGTTCCTTCAGCTTCAGCCCGGTGGTGCTGTCCCACAGGACGATTCGGCGGTCATCAGCGCTGCCGGACGCCAGCCGGGTGCCGTCCGGGCTGAAGGCAAGCGCGCGGATCGCGCCCCGGTGCTCGTTCAAGACGGCGCGCTGCCGCCCGCTCGGCAGGTGCCAAAGGCGGATCGTTCGATCGTCGCCGCCCGACGCCAGCGTCGCACCGTCAGAACTGGCCGCGACGACCCTGACATCGCCCTCGTGGCCGGAAAGGACGGTACGCTGGCGAAGGCGGCCCAGGTTCCAGACGATGAACGTGCTGTCGAACCCATTGGACACGAGGGCCTCGCCGTCCGGCGTGAACGCAACATTCATCAGGCTGTTCGTGTGCCCGCGCAACAACTCCAGCGGCTTGCCGCGTGTCAGGTCCCACAGCATGACCGTGCGGTTGTTGCTGCCCGAAGCCAGCCGCGTGCCGTCGGGGCTGAAGGCCACGCACTCGATCCGGTCGGTCTGACCCTCCAGCGTCCAGCGCCGCGTGGCGCTGGCAACGTCCCACACCCCAATCGTCGAATCCTGGCCGGCAGACGCGAGCAGCGCCCCATCACGGCTGAATGCCACCGCTCTGACCGCTCCCGCGTGCCCTTTCAGCACCGTTCGCTGGCGGCCGGTTGCCAGGTCCCACAACGCCACCTCACTATCGCCGTCGGCGACCGTTGCCATCGTCTTGCCGTCCGGACTGACCGCAAGACTCATCACGCGGTCATGGGCAAACACGCTTCGGCGGCTGCCGGTCGCCGCATCCCAGGAGATGACCAGTGGCTCGTTTCTGCTGGCGGAGAACAGCGTCGAACCGTCGGGGTGCCACACCACGCGGCTCGGGTCCTGGTGGCCGGCGCCCCATGCGCGGCGTTCGCGCCCGCTGAGTGCGTCCCACAGAACGATCCGCCCCGACCCCGCCGAGGCCAGGGTGGCGCCGTCCGGGCTGAACGACAGGCTCTGGACCGCGCCCTTGCCGTTGTGCAAGGTCGCCCTGGCCATCAGCGTCCCGGCATCCCACAGCACGATGGCGCCGTGGAAGTCCCCGGTCGCGATGGTCTTGCCGTCGGCGCTGACGGCCAGGCTGACCAGCGTGTCGGCGGTCGGCACGAACTTGCGGATGCGGTCGGTTTCGACCAGCGCGCCGAGCAGGCTGGCGCGCGCCTCGAGCGTCGGTTGAATGCGATTGGCGGCCACGCTCAAGAGCAGCGCAAGGTCGAGCCGCCCCGAAGCGTCTGAGCTGTTCTTCAGCGATTGCGCGGCGAGCAGGCGAGACACCGCGACATCACGCTGATGATCGGCGATGCGCGATTGGATCAATGCGTAGACCGCCAGCGCGGTGGTCAGGACCAGCGCGATGCTGACGCCGGCCAGCACGTGGCGTTGCCTCGTCGTCTGGGCCTGGCGGCTCGCGATCACGTACTGCGTCTGGAGCCCGGTGGGCCGCGGCGACTGCGCGCTGCCGACCTTGGCCAGCCACCGTTCGCAGTCCTTCAGGTCGTCGCCGCGCAGCAGCAGGCTGTGGTCCCGCGCCTTGGTGTCCCAGTCTTGCGCGCGCACCAGCAGGCGGGCGTGGGCGTGAACCCACGCCAGGTCGGCGTCCATCACGTCGATCAGCGGCCCGACCTGTTGGTCGAGCGCGTCGGCATCGAGCATGAAAATCCAGTTGAGCCGGCGCAAGGCTTCGTCGACCCGGTCTGGGTCCACGCTGCGGCACACCACCGGCACGAGCCGCTTGTTCTGGGCCAGCGCGTGGGCCAGCTCCTGCCTGCACACCGGGGAGCCGATCGAGTCCGGACTGATGACGAAGATGAACACCGGCGCCGCATCGATGGCGGTCCGGATGGCGCTCATCCATTCGGTGGAGGGCAATATTTCCCAGTCCACCCACGGGTCGCGACCGCGGCCGAGCAGCGCGTCGCACAGCGTCCGCACAAAGGCCTGGTCTTCGCGCGCGTAGCTGATGAACGGGCCTGGCTGGAGTTGAGTGGGTTGTGGAGCGCCTTCCATCGTCGCCTCAAAAGAGGGTGCAGCGTAGCAGCCCAACGGTCGCAGCGAGCCCGTACCGGACCGCGGCGATGCGCAAGCTTGGCAGTCCTGATCGCCCCCAATTCTGCGGGGCGTGCCCATGCCGCCATATTGACGTTGGCGCCGCACGCGCGTAAGGTCACCCGACAGTTTCGAGTTGCATCGGGCCCCGCCGATGCCAACGAAAGGAGTTCGGTCATGGCCGACGACACCCTCCCCCCGCCGATTGAGATTGCCTGGAAGCTCGCATCGACCACGCAGCCGCTGGCGGCCGGCGAGCCGGCGCAGACCAGCCTGTCGCTGTTCTTCTTCGAGCCCGATGAAGAACTGCTGACCGCGCAGTTCCCCGACGAGAAACTGGTGTTCTTGAAAGTCACGGCGTCGATCTCGCCGGCCACGTTTCCGGCCAGCCTGTCGCGCGTGGCCGCAAGCTTCCTCGGCGAGGGCATTCCCTGCTTCCACGTGCTGCTGGACATGAAGGTGCGCAACGCCGCCGGCGACCTGGGCACGATCCGCCCCTACTTCCACGCCGCCGCGCCACTGAACCGCCGCATGATCCAGACCGGCGTGGTCGGCGCCGAGTCGTTCGAGGGCGACTCCGAAGCCCAGGCCGTGGGAAAAAGCGGCAGCCAGATGTTTGAGTCGCTGAAGAGCCACTCTGGCACCACTTCCGGCGGCGGCTCGCTGGGTCTGAGCCTGGGACCGGTGTCGATCGGCGGGTCGGTCAGCGGCAGCAGCACCGACGTGAGCAGCAACCGCGCCGTGTCCCAGGTGGTGGACACCACCACGCGCCAGGCCGCCGAAGAGCGGCGTGAGCTGCTCAGCCACAGCACCCGGGTCGAGAACATTTTGACCCTGCTGAACGCCAAGTATGTGGGCACGCCGCATTTGAGTTTTTCGTTGATGCCACAACCGCTGCAGTTGTTGTCCGTCGACCCGTCGGACCCGAACCTGTGGTTCCAACAACTGCTGGCGCGGCGCTCCAGCGGCATCGAAGGCATTCAGGAGTTCACCGCCGTCGTGGTGGTGCCGCGCGGCACCGACTTCTGCGTCAGCGCGCGGCTGCGCCGCGTGTGCCTGCTGGACAGCCCGCCCAGCCCGCTGTCGCTGGAGGAGCGCTTCGACCGCAATCTCAACCTGCTTCAACTGTTCCGCATGGTGCAGTACCTGAATCGCGTCTTCCCACCCGGCACGCCGCTCGAAGATCTGGACGTCGACATCATCGGCGGCTTGAGCGGCGGCAACTTCCGCCGGCCGGTGCTGGACCTGTGGGCCTTCAGGCTGGGCGAGAACCTGATCGAGGCGATCGTCGTGTCGCCCAGCACGCAAGCCGGCGTGACGGCGCGCGGCAGCGCCAACTACAAACACATGTTCGAGGTCTGGCTCGACACCCTGCGCAACGAGTACGAACGCGAGGCGGCACGCTCACCGTTGGAGCGCGGCGCATTGCTCGGCGAGAACCGCTTGCTGGACACCTGTTTCGCGCAGGGCGTTGAGGGTGGCGCTGTCACGGTGACCAGCAGCAACGCCTCGGTCAGCCCGCTGTTCAGGGTCGACATTCCACGCGGCGTGTTCGATATCGGCGGTGTCAAGACGCTGTCGGCGTCGGCGTCGCCAAGGACACGCGCCATCGAGACCGCGACCCGCTGGAACGCCGTCGAGCGGCAGTTGGCTGCCGTGCTCGCCAACCGCATCGAGCTGCCGCAAAAGGCGCTGGCGGTCGACGACCCCAAGGTGCTGGGCGTGCTGATCGACACCTGGGCCAAGCTCGACGCCGACGATGAGCGCAATCTCGGTTTCGAGCAGGCCGCGGCCGCGCTGCACCTGGGTGACGCGCAGCGGCGCCAGCTCAAGGCCGCCGGCGTCACCGACCTGAAGGCAATAGCCGCGGCGCTGCGGGCCGCACCCGAACTCGAACGCCACGACGCCGAAGTTGAGCAGTTGCGCCTGATCTACAAGAACCGCAAGGTCGGCGGCACGCCGCCCGAGCCGGTCAAGTTCTCGCTCTCGTCCAAGGCGGGCATGGACATTGCCAAGGCCATCGGCGCCGGCCTCGCCAAGAACCCCAACCGCGGCTTGCACGACTGAGCGACCATGCCTGCGCGCAGGCCGCCGAGGCGGCTCCAACTGGGGCCCATCGTGGGCCACACCGATGACGGCTCGGCGCGCATCTGGATCCAGGTCCGGGCACTCGACGACCCGGCGCAGTACGCGCTGCGGGTCGAAGGTGTCGGGCTGTTCCCGTTCGTCAGCACCGAAGGGAGCGCCATCGAATTCGGCACGGCCATCGCCACCGCCGTCGGTTTGCAACCCGACCTGCGCCACCGCTACCGGGTGACCCGCCGCGGCCGCTTCATCGCCGGCGCGACCGGAGGGTTCCGAACGATGCCGCCGCCCGCGTCGATGAGCAACCTGCTGTTCTGCGCGGTCTCGTGCAACCTGGCCAAAACCGACGGCGCCTGGGTGAAGTTCGGCGAGTTCGTCGAACGCGCCCAGCCCTCGTTCCTGCTGATGATGGGCGACCAGGTCTACCTGGACGAAGACCCGCCAGACACCTTCAACGAGCATGTGAACTCCGACCCCGCGACACGCCGCAAGGCGATGGCCGAGAAGTACCGCGCCAACTGGTCGCGCCCGGTGGTCGCCAAGGTGTTGGCCAACCTGCCGACCTACATGGTGTGGGACGACCACGACATTCGCGACGGCTGGGGCTCGTCGGCCGGCGACAGCCCGACCCTGCTGGCCCAACACCCCCGCGGCCGTAAGATTTTCCAGAAGACGAACGCTTACTTCGAGGACGCGCGCGACGTCTACTGGCACTTCCAGGGCTGCCACAACCCGCAGCCCGGCGACCACCGCGACCCTGGGTTGCCGGGCGTGCCGGACCCGGCCTTCCCCAACTACATCGGCGCACCGCCGCCACACGGGCAGCGATTGGGCATGCCGTTCGTCTTTCGCTGCGGGCGCCTGATGGTGCTGGTGCTGGACAGCCGCGGCGAACGCGACGTGTTCCGCAAGCAGCACCCGATCCTGGGCGCGCGCCAATGGCAGTTCATCGACGAGGTGCTCGCGCGGCTGCCGGCCGACGTCGACGCGCTGGCCATCGTCACGTCCACACCGATCGCGTCGCAAGACCCGGACGGGCAGGTGCAACGCCTGTTCGGAACGCGCACCGACGACATCGAGGCCTTCAAGCGCGGCGACGAAGACACGTTGTTTCATCCGAAATCCACCACCGAGGCGGGTCAGTTCATTCTTGCCGCGGCGGGCGCCCGGCTGTCGCGCTCGGTCGGCACGCAGTTCAACCTCGGCAACTTCAAGGTCTCCGCCATCGACGAAGCGCGCGACCAGTGGTGCCACCGCTTCGCCAGGCCCGAGCAGGCCGACCTGCTGCGCAAGGCGGCTGCCGCGCGGCGCGTCAATCGCAGTCCCGGCTCACCCCGTGAACTGTTCTTCCTGTCGGGCGACATCCACATCGGCTGCGTCTTCGAGATCTCGCTGTCCAGGCCGCGCTGCAAGGCCTTGTCGCTCACCACGTCCGGCATCGGCGTCGTCGACGACACCCAGCCGCTGATCGGCGTTTTCGTGGACCAGGAGTTCACCGTCGCCAAGGGCATTCGCTCGACCTTGGACCACGTGGTCAACCAGCTCAATTTTGGTGTGCTGCAGGTCCAGCCGACCGGCCGTGGCGCCAAGGTCTTTGGCAGCGTGGCGCACGAGGGCAACTCGTTTGCAGCCGGCCTGGACCTGAAGGACATTCTGTAGGCGCACCCGCTCAAAGACGCAGCGCCGCCACGATCAACCGGCGCGTTGCAGCACGCACCAACCCGCTGCCCGCGCATGCGCCAGCAGGCGCTCGTCCGGCTGCACCGCCACCGGGTCCGACACGGCACGCAGCAGCGGCAGGTCGCTGGCCGAATCGGAGTAGAACCACGACCGCTCGAAATCGGCCAGGCGCATCTGGCGCAGCGACAACCAGGCGTTGACGTGGGCCGGCTTGTGTTCGCGATAGCAGGGCTCGCCGGCGATCTCGCCGGTCAGCGCGGCATCCGGCTGGCCGTTCTCGGTCGCGGCCTGCGTCGCCAGAATGTTGTCGATGCGGAACAGCCGGCCGAACGGCTCGGCGATGAAGCGCGTGGTCGCGGTCACGATGGCGCACAGGTCGCCCGCGTCGCGATGGCGCCGCACCAGCGCCAGCATGTCGGCCGGGATTCGCGGCGCGATGGCGGCCCCGAACTCCAGCGCCCACGCGGCAATTTGGGCGCGTGAAAAACGCAACAGCGGCGTGAGGTTGGCGCGGTGCATCGCGTGGATGTCCAGCGTGCCGGCCACGTATTGGTGGCAGAAGTCCAGGTACCGCGCTTCGGCCTGCGCCGGCAACACGCCGCGCTCGACCAGGAAGCGGGTCCACGCCATGCCGCTGTCGAACGGGATCAGCGTGTGGTCGAGGTCGAACAGGGCCAGGTTCATGACGCCTTCAGACGAGCCTGGCGAGCAGCGGCCCGCGCAGCGCATTGCACACCATCCACGCCTGGGCGTGACCCATCTCTTCGATGTGAATGCTGCGTTCGCGGACCGGCCAGGCCGGACCCTGCAGCATGCGCCCGCGCATCACGCCGGGCAGCGCGCCATCGGCCAGCGGCGGGGTCCACCAGCGGCCATCGATTTTTACGAACACCGAGCTGCGGCCACCTTCGACCAGGCGGCCATCCGGTGTGAAGAACAGGCTGTCGAACGCGCCCACGTGTTCGGCGGCGCGCACGCCGGCGTCGTAGTGCTGGCGCAGCGTGGTCTTGTGCGCCGACAGCGGGTTGGGGTCGGGCAGGCGCTGGTCGGCCACGAGCAGGGTCACCGGGCCATCGGCCAGCGGCGCCAGCGGCGCGTGGGTGGCGTGCAGCCTGCCGTCGTGGGCAAGCGCCAGGCGCAGCCGCGATGGCACGCCGGGCGCCAATGCGCAGGCCCGCAGCGCGGCACGCGCCGCCTCGACATTGAAGGTGAAGCCCAGCACCCGCGCGCTGCCGGCCAGCCGGGCCAGGTGCAGATCCAGATGCTGGACCTCGCCGCCCGGCGCGGCGAGCATCGTCTCGAACAGCTCGAACCCCGGGTCGGTGCGGGTGAGAAAGCGCGCCTTCAAGCGGCATTCCTCCAACTCGTCGGCCGCCCGGCTGTCAAGAACGATGCCGGCGCCCACGCCCAGCCGGGCCGGGCGCAGCCCGCGCGCCTCGGGGCCCAGCGTCAACGTGCGAATCGCGACCGACAGGCAAAAGTCACCGCAGCGCGCATCGCCCCGTGGCGCGTCGACCCAGCCGATGGCGCCGCAGTACAAGCCGCGCGACGTGCTCTCCAGGCCGGCGATCAATTGCATGGTGTGGTGCTTGGGCGCGCCGGTGATGGAGCCGCAAGGGAACACCGCGCGCAGCAGGTCGGCCATGCCTACGTCGGGCTTGAGCCGCGCCTGCACGGTCGACGTCATCTGGAACAACGTAGGGTAGTGCTCGACCGTGAACAGGTCCGGCACCTTGACCGAGCCGACCTCGGCGACGCGGCCCAGGTCGTTGCGCAGCAGGTCCACGATCATCAGGTTTTCGGCGCGGTTCTTCACATCGATCGACAGGTGCCGGGCGGTCTCGCTGTCGCCTTCCGCGTTGGCAA
>JAYSVE010000108.1:0-31597 GCA_043718725.1 Methylibium sp. | reverse complement strand
AACCCCGAAATGCCGTGGCCGGAAATAGCGAAGTTGCGCATGAACACCGAAGAATCCGGCAAGGTGCTCGTCGAACGCCTTGCCGTCTACCCTTCGTTTTGCACAGACGTTGCAACTTGGCAGGACGCGACGCTTGCCCCGCGCGTGTTGCGTGCGGTCGATGCGCAGGGCTTCGCGCGCAACGACGACTGGTCTCCGGGTCAGGCGGGGCCGGTGCCGCTGGCGCCGGACTGCGCGACGACAAGGTCGCGTCACCCAAGCGCGAATCTGGACCGCGTCCTGGGTGCGGCCTGCGCAGGAGGCGGGCTGAGCGAGCGCGACATCGTGACGCTGTTTGAAGCGCGCGGCGCACAGTTCGACGCGGTGTGTGCCGCGGCCGATGACTTGCGCCGCCGTACCGTGGGCGACACGGTGCGCTACGTGGTGAACCGCAACATCAACTACACCAACGTCTGTTCGTTCCGCTGCCATTTTTGTGCCTTCTCCAAAGGCAAGGGGCACGACAGCCTGCGCGGCACCCCTTATGACCTCGGCCTGGACGAAGTGGTGCGGCGCACCGAAGAAGCGTGGCAGCGCGGCGCGACCGAGGTGTGCATGCAAGGTGGAATCCACCCCGACTACTCGGGTGAGACCTATCTGGCCCTGTGCCGCGCCGTGAAGAGCGCGGTACCCGCCATGCACGTGCACGCGTTTTCCCCGCTGGAGGTGTGGCACGGCGCGCAAACGCTCGACCTGTCGGTCGACGAGTTCATGCTGCGCCTGCGCGACGCAGGCCTGGGCACCTTGCCCGGCACCGCCGCGGAAATTCTCGACGATGACGTGCGCCGGATCATCTGCCCCGACAAGCTGAACACCCAGGCGTGGCTGCAAGTGATCGAGGCGTCGCACCGCGCCGGGTTTCGCACCACCGCGACCATCATGTTCGGGCACGTGGATCGCTACGAGCACTGGGCGCGTCACTTGCTCCGCATCCGCGCGCTGCAGTCGCGCAGCGGCGGCTTCACCGAGTTCGTGCCGCTGCCGTTCGTTCACATGGAGGCGCCGATGTACTTGCGCGGCCTCGCGCGCAAGGGCCCCACCTATCGCGAGACCGTGTTGATGCACGCGGTCGCCAGGCTCGCGCTTCACCCGGTGATTGAGAACATACAGGTGTCGTGGGTGAAGATGGGTGCGCAAGGTGTTAGCGCTTGTCTGCGCGCCGGCGCCAACGATCTGGGCGGTACCTTGATGAACGAGAGCATTTCGCGCGCCGCGGGAACCCGCCACGGACAGGAAATGCCGCCGCGGCAGATGGACGAGTTGATTGCCACCTGCGGCCGTGTGCCGCAGCAGCGCACCACGCTGTACGGTGCCGCGCCCGCCGCGCAACGGGAGCGCTCGTACGCCGCGCAGCCGCTCACCGCCATGGTGTTGCCGCCGGCGGGCAAACGCGCGCGCATTCAACCCGTCGCGCTGTCGAGCTCGTGATGGACTACGGCTTCAGCATACCCACCCGCGGCGCACTGGCAACAGGCGAGAGCATCGTCGCCATGGCCCAGCGCGGCGAACAACTTGGTTTCAGCTACATCGCCATTCCCGACCACATCGTCATCCCGCACAAGATCGACTCGCCCTATCCGTACAGCGCAGACCGAAAGATGGCCGGCGCCGCCGACGGCGATTGCCTCGAGCAACTCGTGCTGATGGCCTATCTGGCCGCGGCGACACAGAAGATTCGCCTGCTCACCTCGGTGATGGTCGTCCCGCACCGAAGTCCGGTGTTCACCGCCAAGGCGCTCGCCACCATCGACGTGTTGTCGCAAGGCCGCGTGACCGTAGGCTGCGGCGCGGGCTGGATGGAAGAGGAGTTTCAGGCCATCGGCGTACCGCCTTTCGCTGAGCGCGGCAAGGTCACCGACGAATACCTGCGCGTGTTCAAGCTGCTCTGGACCGAAGCCGCCCCACGCTTTTGCGGCAGCTACGCGAAGTTCAAAGACATCGCGTTCGAACCCAAGCCGGTGCAAAAACCGCACCCGCCACTGTGGATCGGCGGCGAGAGCCCGGCGGCGCGGCGCCGTGTCGTGGCGCTGGGCGATGCCTGGTACCCCATCGGCTCGAACCCGCGGTTTCCGCTCAACACCGCCCAGCGTTACGCCAGCGCGCTTTCCGAACTGCACGCGCAGGCCACGGCTGCAAATCGCGACCCGGCGAGCATCGATCTCGCCTACTGGGCAGCCTGGTACAGGGAAGGGCGCGCGAACACGCTCGAAGATGGGCAGCGCGAGGCGTTCACCGGCGGCGACGACGATGTCGCACACGACATCCGCGCCTTCCGCGCGCTCGGCGTGCGGCATCTGCTGTTCAACTTCGTGCGGCCCACGCTTGCCGCGTCGCTGGCTGCGATGGAGCGCTTCGCAGCCGCGGTGCTGCCCTTGGCGGGTTGACTGGCCTGGGGTCACAAACGATGCAAGCGACGATTGCGGTTTTGGGCGGTACCGGTGCACAAGGCAGCGGGCTGGCACTGCGCTGGGCGAGCGCTGGCTACCCGGTGATCATCGGTTCGCGACATGCGGACAAGGCGGCGCGGGCGTGTGCGCAGATCAATCAACGGCTGGGTCGTCTGGCATCCACGCCTGCCGGCTACCACGCTGCCGCGGCGGCGGCGCAAGTCGTCGTGCTGTGCGTGCCCTACGCGGCGCAGGTTGCGACGGTCGAGGAAGTGCGCGCGGCGCTGACCGGAAAAATCCTGATCGATACCACCGTGCCGCTCGTGCCGCCGAAGGTCGCCCGTGTCCAGCTCCCCGCCGGCGGCTCGGCCGTCGCGGCGGTGCAGGCCTTGCTGGGCGCATCCGTTCAAGTCGTGTCGGCATTCCAGAACGTGGCGGCGCATCTGCTGCAGCAGCTCGACCACGAGCTGGACTGCGACGTGCTGGTGTGCGGCGACCACATCCCGGCGCGCGAGGCGGTGATCAAACTCGCGGCCGACATCGGCCTGCGCGGCATCCACGCCGGGCCCATCGTCAATTCCGCGGCGAGCGAGGCGCTCACGTCGGTGTTGATCGCAATCAACTCGCGCTACAAGATTCCGGGCGGCGCGGGACTTCGCATCACCGGGCTGAAGATCGATCCCGAGCGTTGACCGTCATGTCAGAACAAGGCATGCCAACGACCACGTTCTCGCGCAAGCGAGAGTTGCGCGTGATCGCCCTTGACGGCGTGCCGCTCGTGCAAGAAGGCGACGATCTGACGTCGATCGTGCTCGCCGCGCTGGCGCACTCGGGCGAGCAACTCAGGTGCGGCGACGTTCTCGTGCTGGCGCAGAAGATTGTGTCCAAGGCCACCGGCTGCCATGTGGACCTGGCGACCGTGACGCCGTCGCCGCGCGCGCTGGAGTTGTCCGGCGTGGTCGGCAAGGACCCGCGCGTCATCGAGCTGGTGCTGCGCGAATCGAAGCAAGTGCTGCGGGCGCGGCATGATGTGATCATCGTCGAGCATCGCCTGGGTTTCGTGATGGCCAACGCCGGCATCGACTTTTCCAACGTCGAGGGCAATGCCGTGGATGCTCGGGCGCTCTTGCTGCCTCGCGACCCCGACGGCGAATGCCGCAAGCTCCGAGAAGCGCTGCGGCAACAGTCAAACGTGGACATCGGTGTGATCATCAACGACAGCCACGGTCGCGCCTGGCGCAACGGCACGGTCGGCGTGGCCATCGGCACGGCGGGGCTGCCGGCATTGCTCGATCTGCGCGGCAAGCCCGATCTGTTCGGCCGCACGCTGCTGATCACGCAGGTGGGCATGGCCGATGAAATCGCCGCCGCCGCGTCGCTCGTGATGGGCCAGGCCGACGAAGGCACGCCCGTCGTGCTGATCCGCGGCCTCGCGGGCGCGGCGCAAGACGGGCGCGCGGCAGATTTGATCCGACCCCAACGCATGGACCTGTTCCGCTGACCATGGGTGCGCACGAACATCACACCGCGCGCGACGAGATGGGCCTGGCCTGGTTTGCCGAATTCGCGGCCGGGCGGCGCTCGATCCGCCGCTATGTGGCGCAACCACTTGCGCCCGAGTTGATCGCCTGCCTTCTGCAAGCCGCGGTGACGGCTCCCTCTGCGCACAACCGCCAACCGTGGCGCTTTCTGGTGATCGCGACGGCGTCGACAAAGGAAACGCTGGCGCGCGCGATGGGAGCGGAGCTGCGCGTCGATCGCCGCCGCGACGGCGACGCGAGCGCGGCCATTGAAACCGATGTGGCGCGCTCCCACGCGCGAATCACCGGCGCGCCGGTGCTGGTGCTCGTCTGCATGAGCATGGCCGACATGGACCATTACGCCGACGCCCGGCGCAACGAGGCGGAACGCTTGATGGCCACGCAGGGCACGTCGATGGCGGCGCACAACCTGTTGCTCGCTGCGCACGCGGCAGGCCTGGGCGCATGCTGGATGTGCGCGCCCTTGTTCTGCCCGGACGCGGTGTCGGCTGCGCTCGCGCTGCCCGAAGACTGGGAGCCGCAGGCGCTGGTGACGCTGGGGATCCCGGCCGACTCGGGCAAGGCGTATCGGCGCCGTGGGCTGGGCGATGTCACGCGTTACGCGAAGGACGAAGCGTGATCCTCGCACTGGCTGGCGGCGTGGGCGGTGCGAAACTCGCCAAGGGCCTGGCCGAGCTGCTCGGCCCCAACGAGTTGACGATCGTCGTCAACACCGGAGACGACTTCGAGCATCTGGGCATGAACATTTCGCCGGACCTGGACACGGTGATGTACACGCTGGCCGGCATCAACGATGCCATGCGTGGCTGGGGCGTCGCGGGAGAGAGCTGGAACTTCATGGAGCACCTCGAGGCTCTGGGAGGAGAAACCTGGTTCCGGCTCGGTGATCGTGATCTCGCCACGCATGTGCGGCGCACGCTGCGCTTGCGCGACGGTGAAACTTTGTCCCGCGTGACCCAGGCGTTGTGCCACAGCCTGGCAATCCGCCATCGCTTGGTGCCCATGAGTGATGGCCCCGTGCCCACGCGTGTCCATACCGACGAGGGCGTGCTCAGCTTTCAGGACTATTTCGTGCGCCGGCGTGCCGAGCCGGTGGTGACCCGACTGGAGTTCGCCGGTGCCGCCGACGCGAGCATCGCCCCCGCATTTCGCGCGGCGCTCGAGCACGCCAGCCTGCGCGCCGTGGTCATCTGTCCATCGAATCCCTACCTGAGCATCGCGCCCATCCTCGCTCTGCCTGGCGTGCGCGGCGCACTGCTGAACCGCCGCGTGCCGGTGATCGCGGTGTCGCCCATCGTCGCCGGGCAGGCGATCAAGGGGCCCGCCGCGAAAATCATGCGCGAACTCGGGACCGAGCCGTCGTCGCTTACGGTCGCGCAGTTCTACGAAGGCCTGATCGATGCCTTGGTCGTGGATCACGCAGACGGGGCACTCGCCGATGAGATCGAGCGCTCGGGAATCCGTTGTTTCGTGACGGCGAGCGTGATGCGTGAACCCGCTGATCGCGCCACCCTCGCCAGAGAAGTCATCGACTTCGGCCGCGGGTTGACTTCGACCCCCCGCGCCGCCGTATGAACGTCTGGCTGGTGCTGCCGATGAAGTCGATGCGCGAAGGCAAGACCCGCCTGGCATCCGCGCTCGAGCCGCGGCAACGGCACAAACTGCTTGAATCGATGCTGCTGCGCACCCTCGCGCGCGCCGCGGAGTTTGCCGGCCTGGATCGAACCCTGCTGGTCAGCGGCTGCGCGGAGAGCCGCGCTTGTGCGGCGAGAATCGGTGCCCGGGTCCTCGAAGAAACATCGGGCGCCGGATTGAACGGCGCACTGCGCCAGGCACAACAGGAACTGCGCCGCATCAACGCCTCGCACATGCTGGTCGTCCCCTGCGATCTTCCGCGATTGAGGGTCGACGACCTGCGACGCCTCGCCGATGCGGCAACGACCCGGTGCATTGGTATCGCGCCCGACGAGACCGGAGAAGGCACCAACGGCCTGTGTTTGGACACGTCGCTGGAATTCGCATTCAGCTTCGGCCCGCACAGCTATGCCCGCCACGTGAACCACATCCGACGATCGGGGCTGCAACACCTGTCGATCGAAACACCCGGGCTTGCATTCGACCTCGACCTGCCGCAGCACCTTGCACGCATTGCGTGCGGATAGGAATTTCCGCGGCAGCCCTCGGCTGCACCGGCCAGCGCCCGGGAAGGGCCGGCGTGTCCGCGGCCGCGCTACCCTACCTCCCCAGCAGCACCGCCTCGGCGCGCCGCGGCGCTTGTCGCCGGCCGGTCCACGCCATGGCCATGGAGCCCGGACAGACGATGTCGCCGGCCAGCACCGCGACATCGAAGTCCAGACCGGCGGGCCGCGCGAGGTCGCTGAACTCCAGCTGCAGGTCGGACAGCACGAGCAGCTTCATGCGTGGTCGTGAAGCGAGTCTTCGGGTGCCGCGGTGGGGCTGTCGTGATGAGCCGCGCGGGCGGGCGGCGCGAAGGCGGTGTTCAGCATCCACTCTTCGATCAATCCGATCACACGGGACCGGTTGGTTTCTGATGTGAAGGTGTGGTCGGAGTCCTCGTAGTACTCCAGCCGCAATTGCGACCCGAAATCGAGTTGCGGAAAGGCCTCGAGCAGTTGCTTGCAATGGTTGTGCCGCGACTCCACGTCGGCCGTCAACACCGCCAGGAACCGCACGCCGTTGCTCAACGCGTTCCCATAGGCATTCTGAAGAAACGCGCGCGCCCGCGGATCGTCGATCGCCGGCCTGTGCGGTTCAGGGTCTTGCTCGGTTGGCACCAACGCCGCGCGGCGCTTCAACGCCAGCCAAACCGGGTGGGCCCCGCTGACGACGCTGAGCCAGGTTCGAAGGCTCATCACGCGGCGGCTGTAGTGGCGAAGGTAATAGCCCACGGTGCGGGGAATCGACGGGTCGAGCAGCACCACGCCGGCCACGCGCGGGTCGGTGCCGGCGTAAATCACCGAGTGGTCGGCGCCGGAACACAGCCCCACCAACACCACCCGCTGCACGTTGCGCGTGGTCTGCAGCATGTCGAGCACCTCGCGGATGTCGGCCAGGCTGGCTTCCAGCGGCGCCAGGCCGTCGGCACGCATCTCGCTGTCGCCCAGCCCCGACAGGTCGAAGCGCAGCACGCTGAAACCGTGCGCCGCCAGCACGCGCGCGAGCGTCACATTCATGCGGTTGGGCCCGACACGGTGAATGATGCCGGCGTTGAGGATCACGACGAAGGGCGCGTCCGGGCGGCGCGCCGCTGTCGCCGCCTGGGTGATCACCCCCACCAGCGACTTGCGCGACCCGAGCAGCAGGGCTTGTTCGGTCAGCCTGTCCGCCGGCTTGTCGCCCTGCTTGTCCATCAGCCGAGCCACTCCACGATGCGTTGCAAGACCTTCACGGGCACGGCGCCCGCTCCGGAGCTTCGGTCTTCGAGCCACGCGGGCTGGCTCTCGATCAGCTCCGTCGCGAGCTTACCGCCGCCGCCGCTCTCCAGCGCGGGCCGCAGTGCGGCGTGAGATGGCAAGGCCTGGGACAGTGCGACGAAAGTTCGCGCCGGCAACGCAGCCACGAGTTGCAAGAGATCGAGTGTTTCGATCTCGCGCGACAGTGCGTCGGTCAGCGGGAAGCCCAACACTTCGTGGCCGCCGCCGGCCGCCGCCGGCCTGGGCACAGCCTGCCCGTCGGTGCGGCGCAGCTCGGCGAGGTGCTCGCTGCCCGAGACCACCGGATCCCACAACACCAAGGCATCGACAACGTTGCGCCGCCGTGTGGCCACTTGCGCGGCCAGCGTTGCGCCCAGGCGCAGACCGAGCAGGCTCACGCGGCTCAGGCTCGCGGTGTCCTTGAGCTCGTCGATCGCGGTGTCCACGTCGGAGCACCAACCCTTGAGATCAGCCTGGGCCATGTCGCCCGCCGAGTCGCCGGTGCCGAAGTAGTCGAAGCGCAGCACATGGAAGCCAGCGCCGGCAAGTTGCTTGCCGAGCTGGCACATGCTGCGATGCGCGCGCAAATACTCCTGGCCCCAGGGGTGGCACAACACGATGCCGCGTTGCTTGCCGCCGGTCGCGCGAGCGGGCGCGTACAGGCCGAACAACCGGCGTGAACTTTCGCCGAAGAAAAACGGATTCATGGGCTTTGCGAAACCTGGTTCGCCGCCGCGGTGGCGACGACCTGGCGCAGATCCTGGAAGTACAGCGTGCGCGCGTCCATGCGCCAGCCGAGCTTCTTTTCGACCGCCGCGGTCACCCGCAATGACAACAAAGAGTGGCCGCCCAGTTCGAAGAAGTTGTCCTCCGCGCCGACGCGGTCGACCTGCAGGATGCCGCGCCAGATGTCGGCCATCTCCTGCTCGAAGCCGGGTTCCGGCGCGACGAAATTCTTGTTGGCCAACAACGCGTTCTTGAACGGGTCGGGCAAAGCGAGGCGGTTGATCTTGCCGTTGGCGGTGAGCGGGATCTCGTCGACCGCGGCCACCACCGACGGAATCATGTACTCAGGCAGGTCGCGCCGCAGGTGCCGGCGCACGTCGCTTACGGTCAGGTCTTCTCCTGGCTGGAACACGATGTAGGCCACCAGGCGCAAGTCGCCGGGGCCGGACTCGCGCGCCATCACGACGGTCTGCTTGACGGCCGGGTGGGCGGCCAGCGTGGCCTCGATCTCGCCCAGTTCGATTCGGTGGCCGCGCACCTTCACTTGAAAGTCCAGCCGGCCCAGATGCTCCAGCAGGCCGTCGTGGCACCAGCGCCCGCGGTCCCCGGTGCGATACATCCGCGCCCCGGGGTGGACGCTGAACGGGTCGGCGACGAAGCGCTCGGCCGTCAACTCGGGGCGCTCCAGATAACCGAGCGCAACCCCGCTTCCAGCGATGAAAATTTCACCGGACACGCCGATCGGGCAAGGCTGCCCGTGAGCATCCAGGATGTGCACTTGCGTGTTGGCGATCGGCCGGCCGATGCGGATGCCCGGCTGGTGCGCATTCACCTTCCAGCAGGTCGACCACACCGTGGTTTCGGTCGGGCCGTACAGGTTCCACAGCTCGCCGGCCGCGCCTATGCGTTGCAGCAGTTGCTGCGCCAAATCGGGCGGCAGGCCCTCACCACCGATCAGTGCCTTGAATCCGCCGGTGCCGGGTTGTTGTGATGCCTGCCAGCCCGCCTCGATCAGCAAACGCCAGCTCGACGGGGTGGCCTGCATCACCGTGGCGCCGGTCGCGTCGAGCAAGGCGCGCAAAGTCTGGCCGTCGGTGGCCTCGTCGCGGCTGGCCAGCACCACCTGGGCCCCCACGCTCAGCGGCAGCAGCAATTCCAGCACCGCAATGTCAAAGCTCAGCGTGGTCACGGCCACCAGCACATCGGAGGCCGACAGGCCCGGCTCGCGCGCCATGCTGGCCAGGAAATTCACCACGCCACGGTGCGGCACGACCACGCCCTTGGGCCGGCCGGTCGAGCCCGAGGTGTAGATCACGTAGGCTGGGTCTTCGGGGCGCGCATCGAGCGCAGCGTCAGGCTCCGGCACAGTGGTCGGCTGCTGCGCGATGAAAGCCGCGTCGCGATCGAGCAGCAGCGACTTCTCGGCCGGCCAATCCAGCCCGGCCGCGAGTTCATCTTCGCTGACCAGCAAGGACAGTTTGGCGTCCAGCGCCATGTAGGACAGCCGGTCGGGCGGGTAGGCCGGGTCCAGCGGCACATAGGCCGCGCCGCTTTGCAGGATGGCCCACTGGGCCACGACCATGTCGGCCGTGCGCGGCAGGCACAGGCCGACCAGGCCGCCACGGCCCACGCCACGCAATCGCAGCGCGCGGCACAAGCGCAGCGCGCGCGATTGCAGTTCGGCGTAGCTGACGCTGACCGCGCCGCTGCGCAGTGCGATGCACTCCGGTGTGCGCCGCGCCTGCTGATTGAGCAGCTCATGCGCCACGGCAGCGGGCGGCGCGAGCGGCGGCGTGTGGTTCCAGCTTGCCAGCAACTGCCGGTCTTCGGCGCCGACCATGTCGTAAGACGAGATCGGGCGTTGCGGATCGGCCAGCACCTGGTCCACCAGACCCATGAAGTGGGCCAGCAGTCGGCGGCCCGTGGCGGGCTCGAACACGTCGGTGGAGAGGCTCAGGTGCGCCTGGCCGAACACCTCGGTGTCGATCGTGAGCACCAAGTCGAATTGGCTGCTGCCCACGTCGAAGACAAACGGTTCGTAGACGATGCCTTCAATGCGCTTGTCGCCGTGCGGCGGATTCAACACATTGAAAAGCACTTGAACCAGCGGCGCCGCGCCGTCGGCGCGCGGCACGGCCAAGGCTTCGACCAGCGCTTCGAACGGCAAGTCCTGGTGCGCGTACGCTTGCAGCGCGGTTTCGCGCACGCGCTTGAGCAGCTCCGCGAAGCTGGGGTCGCCCGCCAGATCGGTGCGCATCACCAGGGTGTTGACCAGCGTGCCCACGAGTTGCTCGGACGACAGGTGCGTGCGGTTGGCAATCGGCGTGCCCACCGCCACATCGGTGGCATCGCAATGGCGCGCGAGCAGCAACTGGAAGCAGGCGAGCAAAGCCATGTAGGGTGTCACCGCGTGACGCACCGTCAGGGCTTTCAGCGCCGCCACGGTCTGCGGTTTGAAACTGGCCGACACACTGGCGCCGCGACCGTCCTGAACTCCGCGTCGCGGCCGGTCCAGCGGCAGCGGCAGCGGCTGCAAGCCCGCCAGCGCCTGTTTCCAGAACGCCACCTGGGCGGCCAGCAACGCCGTGCTCAGCGCGCTGCGCTGCCAGCTGGCGTAGTCGGCAAAGTCGATCGCCAACGGCGCGAGCGAAGGCTGTTGCCCGCGCATCAGCGCGGAGTAGATCGTGGAGAACTCGTGCAGCAGAACCGCCGACGACCAGCCATCGCCGATCGCATGGTGGATCGACCAGAACAGCACATGGTCCTGCTCGCCCAGCTGCAACAGCGTCGGCCGGTGCAGCGGCCCTTCGGCCAAGTCGTAGGGCAGCGTGCTGCGTTGGTGCAAGGCCTGGGCCGCCGCGGCGTCGCGCTCGGCCTCGGGCAAGGAGCGCAAGTCCAGCATTTCGACCGTCACCGGCTCGAACGGCACGATGCGTTGCATCGGCTCGCCGTCCACCGCCACCAGCGTCGTCCGGAAGGCCTCGTGCCGCGCGACCAGGCGCTGCAGCGACTCGACCAGCCGTTCGCGGTCCAGCCCGCCGCGCAGGCGCAGCGCGAACGGCATGTTGTAGGCCGTCGTTCCGGGGTTGAACTGCTGCACCAGCCACATGCGGCGCTGGGAGTACGAGGTCGGCAGCAAGCCTGCGCGCTCAACCCGCGTGATGGCGGGCCGCTCGGCGAACGGCGTTTCGGATTCGGCCGCACGCTTGCGCTCGGCCGCCGCGGCGAGCCCGGCAACGTCCGGCGCTTCGAACAGGGCGCGCAGCGGCAGATCGACACGCAGCACCTCGCGCATGCGCGCCATCACCTGGGTGGCCAGCAGTGAATGGCCGCCCAGTTCGAAGAAGTTGTCGTGCACCCCGAAGTCACGCAGCCGCAGTACGTCGCGCCAGATTTCCCAGATGGCCTGTTCGACCGGTGTTCGCGGCGCGACCACGTTGTCCTTGCTCGAAGGCGCCACCGGCGCCGGCAGGGCCTTGCGGTCGACTTTGCCGTTGGGTGTGAGCGGCAGCGTGTCCAGCGCGACGATCAGGTTCGGCACCATGTACTCGGGCAACTGCGTGCGCAGCGTCGCGCGCGCCGCGTCGGCATCGAACGGCGTGCCGGCGCTGGCCACGACGTAGGCCACCAGGCGCTGGTCGCCCGGCGTGTCTTCGCGCACATGCACCACGCAGGCCTTCAGGCCAGGGTGCCGGGCCAGCACGGTCTCGATCTCGCCGAGCTCGATGCGAAAGCCGCGCAGCTTGACCTGCTGGTCGCGCCGGCCCACGTACTCGAGCCGGCCGTCGGCGAGGAAGCGCGCCACATCGCCGGTGCGGTACACGCGCGCGCGGCCCACGCCGGGCAAATCGAGTGTCACGAACATCTGTGCGCTCAGCTCGTCGCGATGGAGGTAGCCGCGCGCCAGGCCGGCGCCGCCGATGACCAGCTCGCCGCTCACGCCGATCGGCGCCGGCAGCCCCGATGGTTCCAGCACATGGACCTGCGTATTGGCGATCGGCCGGCCGATCGGGATGGTGCGGGACGCGTCGGTGACGCGCCACACGGTCGACCAGATCGTGGTCTCGGTCGGCCCATACAGGTTCCACAACTCGCCGGGCAGGCTCAGCAGTTTGCCGGCCAGCTCGCGCGGCAGCGCTTCGCCGCCGCACAGCATCTTCAGGCCGGGCCTGCCGCGCCAGCCGCTGGCCAGCAGCAACTGCCAGGTGGCCGGTGTGGCTTGCAGCACGGTGGCCTCGGACTGATCCAGCAGTTCGGCCAGGCGCGCGCCGTCGAGCGCGGTGGCGCGCGGCGTCAGCACCACCGTGCCGCCGGCCGTGAGCGGGCCGTGGATTTCCAGCCCGGCAATGTCGAACGACAAGGTCGTGACCGACACGAACCGATCTGCCGCGGTGAGGCCCGGTTCGCGGTGCATCGACAACAGGAAGTTCACGACCGAGCGGTGCTCCAGCATCACGCCCTTGGGGCGGCCGGTGGAGCCGGAGGTGTAGATCACATAGGCGAGGTTCGCCGCTTCGGCCAGCGGCGGCGGGTTGCCGGCGCTCAGCTGCGCGAGCCATGAGGTGTCGCCGTCCAGGCACACGGCGCGTGGCCCGTCGGGCTTCAGCGTTTGTGCGAGGCTGGCTTGCGTGAGGACCACCGCCAATCCCGCATCGGCCATCATGAAGCGAATGCGATCCTGCGGGAACGCCGGATCCAGCGGCACATAAGCGCCGCCGGCCTTCAGCACCGCCAGCAGCGCCACCACCATGTCGGCGCAACGCTCGATCCACACGCCGACCATCGACTCAGGCCCGACACCCAGCGTGCGCAAGTGATGCGCCAAGCGGTTGGCGCGCGCATTGAGTTCACGATAGCTGAAGTGAACATCCTCGAAGCGCAGCGCCAGTGCGTCCGGCGTGGATTCGACCTGCGCTTCGAACAAGCCATGCACCGTCCGCGCATTCGGAACAGCCGCGGCGCCGCGGTTCCAGACCAGCAAGGCTTGTTGTTCGTCATCGCCAAGCATCGGCAACTCGCCGACGCGCGTATCGGGCCGCGCGACGAAGCCCTCGAGCAAGCGGCTGTAGTGCCCCTTCATCCGCTCGATCGTGCTTGCGTCGAACAGGTCGGTGTTGTATTCGAAGTAGATCCGCAGCCCCTGCGCCAGATCGAACACGTCGACGGCGAGGTCGAAGCGGGCGGTGCGCACCGTCGACTCCATCGTTTCGCACACCAGCCCCGGCAGTTCGAAGCCAGCGAGCTTGATGTTCTGCAGCACGAACATCACCTGGAACAGCGGCGAGTGGCCGAGTTCGCGGCGCGTGGCCAGCGCATCGACCAGCATGTCAAACGGCATGTCCTGGTGCGCGTAGGCCTTCAGCGCGGTGTCGCGCACCCGGGCAATCAGCTCGCGCACGGTTGGCTCACCCGAAAGATCGCCGCGCAGCACGATGTTGTTGGCGAAGAAGCCGATCACGCGCTCGACCTCGGAGCGGCTGCGATTCGCAATCGCCGTTCCCACCGCGATGTCGGTTTCGCCGCTGTGGCGGTGCAGCAGCGCCTGGAACGCCGACATCAGCACCATGAAGTGCGTTGCGCCTTCAGCGCGCGCCAATGCCTTGAGCTGCTGGCCGAGCGCGACCGGCAGTTGCAGCACCGCGCGCGCGCCGCGGTCCGTTTGCACCGGCGGGCGCGGCCGATCGGCCGGCAGCTGCAACAGCGGCGGCAGCGCCGCAAGTTGCTGCTTCCAGAACGCCAGGTGGGCGTCGATCGAGCCCGTGGCGAACCAGCGCCGTTCCCACTCGGCGTAGTCGAGGTACTGCACCGGCAGCTCGGGCAGTTCGGCCACCGCGCCACCGGCGTGGCGCGAGTACAGCGCTTGGAACTCGTGCAGGAAGATGCCCACCGACAAGCCATCGGCGACGATGTGGTCGAACACGAAGACGAGCAGGTGCTCATCAAAAGCCAGCCGCACCAGCGCCGTGTGCAGCAGCGGCGCGCGCGCGATATCGAACGGCCGCTGCTCGACCTGATGCACCGCGTGCTGCGCGGCGGCTTCGCGCTCGGCCAGCGGCAGCGGGCTCAGGTCGATCTGCTCCAGCGCCACTTCGGCCCGCGGATCGATCACGCAGCGCGGCAGGCCGTCGACCGACACAAAACGAGTGCGCAGGCTCTCGTGCCGCTCCAGCAGCTCGTTGAGCGTGCGCCGCAGCACGACCTGATCGAGCCCGCCTTTCAGGCGCAGCCCGGCCGGAATGTTGTAGGCGTGGCTGGCCGGGTCCATCTGCTTGATGAACCAAAGCCGTTGCTGGGTGTGCGAGACCGGCATCTCGGCTGCGCGCGCGATGCGCTGGAGCGGCGGCGCAGCTTCTTTTCGGCTCGGCGCCGCCGCGATGCCGCTCGCCTTGAGGAAGGTTTTCACCTCTTCCTTGCGGCGTCCCAGTTCGTCGCGCAGCGCCGGCGTGATCGCACCCTTGGGCGCGTTGACGGCCAGGTGCTCACCGTCCAGCGCGAGGCGGATGTCCAGCGCCTGCAAACGCCCGAGAAGGTCGGCGGTGCTCGTCACAGCGTCAACTCCTCCCGATCCTCTTCTTCAGGCGCGTGGCCCGGCTCGCCGGGGCCGGCCGGCGGATCGCCGAACAGGGCGTCGAGGTGGGATGCCATGTCGGCCACGGTCGGCCATTCGAACGCGGCCGTCGGCGACACACTGCGGCCCAGGGCCTGCTGCAAGCGGTTGCGCAACTCCACCGAGGTGAGCGAGTCCAGCCCCAGTGTCGGGAATGGCTGTTCCAGCGCAATCGAATCGGCCGCACCTCCGAGCCCGAGCACCGTGGCCAATTCGCGCCGCACCGTCTCGACGAGCTTGGCCTTGCGAACGCTGGGTTCGAGCCGGCTGAAGTCGACCCGGTTCGGGCGGATGCCGGCGGCCTCGCGCGCGGTGCCGGCAAGGCTTTTCGCCTCGGCCAACAGGTCGCGCAGCAAGGGCGGTGCGCTTGCGCCATCGAACTGCTTGTCGATCAGCGACCAGTCCATTGGCGCCACCGCCACCTGCGTCACGCCGTCGCGCAACAGCACACCGAGCGCCTGCATGCCTTCGGTGGGTGACAGCGGCGCCAGACCCTGTGCGCCCGCGCGTGCCGCAATGTGGCCGCGCGCCGCCATGCCGATCTCGCTCCAGGCGCTCCAATTCACGCTGGTGGCCGGCAGATCCCGTTCGCGGCGCCGGTGCGCCAACGCGTCGAGAAAGGCATTCGCCGCGACATAGTTGCCTTGCCCGGCCGCGCCGAACAGCGCCGACAGCGATGAGTACAGCACGAAGAAATCGGGCGCATGGCCATGCGTTTCGAACGCCCGGTGCAGCCGCCAGGCGCCGTCGGCCTTGGGCCCCATGACCGCCGCGAAGCGCGCCGGGTTCTGTTTGACGAGCAGGCCATCGTCGAGCACCGCCGCACCATGAATCACGCCGCCCAGCCGCGGCAAACCACCCGCCAGCGCGGCCATGATGCGGGCTATGCCGGCCGCGCTGGCCACGTCGGCCGCCACCGTGGCCACCTGAACGCCGCCGGCCTGCAATGCCACCAGCGCCGCGCGCGCTGCCTCGTCGGGATCGCCGCGGCCGGCCAGCAGCAAGTGGCGCGCGCCCTCGCCCGCCAGCCATTGCGCCGCCAGCAAGCCCAGCCCCTTCAGCCCGCCGGTGACCAGGTAGGTGGCATCGGGCGCGATAGTCTGCGCGCCGCGCGCGGGTTCGACCGCGTGGCGGAACACCACCCGGCCGATGTGGCGCGCCTGCGCCATGTAGCGGAAGGCGTCGGGCGCGTGCTCGAACGGGAACGTGGTGCACGGCAGCCAGGGCAGCGCGCCGGACTCGATCTCGCGCAGCACGCGCGAGAAGATTTCACCCACCAGCGCCGGCGTGTCGCGGGCGTTGTCGTTGCAGTCGACGATGTGATAGCGGATGCCGCGGCCCAGTTGCTTCACACGCTCGTGCGTCCACAGCCCGCGCTTGCCGATTTCGAGAAACACGCCGCCGTCGGCCAGGCATTCGAAGCTCTTGTCGAGCATTTCGCCGGCCAGCGAATTGAGCACGATGTGAACGCCGCGGCCGCCGGTGATGCGCTGAATGTCGTCGGCGAACGAGGTGCTGCGCGAATCGAGCGCATGGTGCACGCCCAGGCTCTTGAGCACCGCGCGCTTCTCGGCGCTGCCGGCGGTGGCGAAGATCTCGGCGCCCGCTTGCCGCGCCAGCGCAATGGCCGCCATGCCCACGCCGCCGGCGCCCGAGTGGATCAGCACGCGGTCTCCGCGCGCCATGCGGGCCACCAAGTTGAGCGTGATGTCGGCGGTCAGGTAGGCGGTGGGAACGGCCGCGCCCTGCTCGAAGCTCACCCCCGGCGGAAGCGGCGCGACGAACTCCGAACGCGTCGTCGCATGGCTGGCAAACGCGCCCTCGACCATCGCCACCACACGGTCGCCCACCGCGAAGCCGGTCACGCCCTCGCCCACCGCCACCACCTCGCCGGCGCAGTCGCTGCCGAGGTGGCGAATCTCGCCGGGGTACATGCCCAGCGCGCTGAGCACGTCGCGAAAGTTCAGGCCGCTGGCGCGCACGCGCAACTCGACCTGGCCCGGGGCGGGCGCGCGGCGTTCGGCCGGGCCGATGGCCAGGTTCTCCAGCGTGCCGCGCTCGCTGATGTTCAGGCGCACCGGCGCCTCGTCCACGTGCAACGCGGCCGGGCGCGGCTTGCGCGCCAGGCGCGCGGCATGGCGCTGGCCCTTGCGCAACGCGACCTGGGTTTCCTCGCTGTCGGCCAGCAGTTCGTCGGCCAGCAGCCGCGCGTCGTTCGCGGTGGCCTGCGGGTCCAGATCGATCAAGGTCACACGCAGCTCAGGGTGCTCGGTGGCGGCCACGCGCGCCAGGCCGGCCACCGGCGCCTGCTCGATGCGCAAGGTCTCGGTGCCGTCGACGATCTGGCTGCCGGCGGTGACGATCCACAGGCGCGGCGGCGGCTCTTGCGCGGCCTGTGCGAGTGCTTGCAGCATCAGCAGCGCCGCCTCGGTGCCGAAACGCTGGCCGGCGCTGGGCAGCTCGTCGCCGGCCAGCGTGGGCACGCGCAGCGGCCACAGCGAGACCACGCCCTTCAGCGTACCGGCTTCGCTGGCCAGTGCCAGCATCCGCGCGAAGTCAGCCGGATCGCAAGGATCCACCTCGATGCCAACGGCGCTGCCCGCGCCCTTGGGCACCACGCGCACGGCCGTTCCGCCGCGCTGCGATATTTGATCGGCCAGGCGCTCGCCACGGCCCGCGCCATCGTCGAAGATGAGCCAGTGGCCGGGCCCAGGATCGGCCGCTGGCCGCGCCGTCAGCGGCTGCGGTTTCCACGCCAGTTCGTAGAGCCACTCGGCGACTTGCGCTTCAACCCGCTGGCGGAACATGTCGCGCGTGGCGCGCCGACAGCGCAAGCCTTCGAGCAATGCGATCGGCCGGCCGTCGAGCGTCTCGATGCGCACGTCGAGCACCAGCATGTTGTCGCCGCGGGTCGCGGGCCCGCGCAGCTTGGCATGGCTGCGCAGCGTGGTGGCCGGCTCGCCGCGCAACTGGTAGCGATCCACTCCGATGGGCAGGTACATGCGGCCGTCGTCGGCTCCCGGCAGGGTGTCCATCGCCACCGCCGAGACATGGAAGCAGGCGTCGAGCAAGGCCGGGTGGAACAGGTACTTGCCGGCATCGGCCAACACTGCTTCGCCGAGTTCGATTTCTCCCAGCGCCTCGCCCTCGCCGCACCAAACACGCCGCATGCCCCTGAACGCGGCGCCGAAGTCCACGCCCAGCTTGTGCAGCTTGTCGTAGAACGGCGCGGTCGCAATTTCTTTCGTCAAGCCCTTGGCCAACTCGGCCAGCGGGGCCGCGCCGGAAGCCGCGCTCGCGCCGGCAGCAAACTGGGCACTCGCATGCAGCGACCATTCGCCCCGCGGCCGCTTGGCGTCGCGGCTGAACACCCGCATGCGGGCGGGCACGCCGGCCTGGGCCTTGTCGACACAAACCTGCATCACCCGTTGTTCGCCTTGGCGCAACGGCAGCGGTTCACCGACCTCGATGGCAACCAGCGCGCTGGCGGCCGGATCGACCTGCCGCGCCGCGGCCAACGCGGCCTCCAGGTAGGCCGTCAGCGGCATCAGCACTTCGCCGGCAATCCGGTGGTCGGCCACCCAGCCCGGCGTGGCGCTGTCGACCACACGCTCGAACTGCGCCGCCACACCGGCCACACCCAGGCGTTCACCGAGCAAGTCGTGCACCAGCTCGCCGGCCGGCTTGCGCGGCTTGGGCGCGAACGAGATCAGGAAGGGCTGGCGCTGGAACGGATAAGTGGGCAACTGCAGGCTGTGGCACCGGCCCGGCCCAAGCACGGCCCGCCAGTTCAGGCGCGCGCCGCGCACATACAGGCGCGCCACGCTGGCCAGCATCTGCTCCCAGGCCGGCATGTTGCGCTTGAGCGAAGGCAGCCACTCGATCGCACGCCCATCGGCCAGGCACAGCTTGCCCAGGCCGATCAGCGTAGGGTGGGGGCCAACTTCCAGGTGCACATCGCACTGCGTCGCGGCCAGCGCCTGGACACCGCGCTCGAACGCCACCGGCTCGCGCACGTGGCGCGCCCAGTACTCGGACATGCGCGGGCCCCACTGCGCCCAGGCTAGCGGCGCACCGGTGAGGTTGGAGATCCAGATCAGCGCCGGCGCGGAATGCACCACCTGTTCGGCAATCCGCCTGAATTCATCGACCATCGTCGCCATCAGCGGCGAATGGAATGCGTGCGACACCGGCAGCGCTTGTGTGCGCAAGCCTTGTGCCGCGAGCCGCGCGGCGATGGCCTCGACCTCGGCGCGCGCGCCGGCGATCACCAGGTTGTCCGGCGCATTGAACGCGGCCACCGACACCGCGTCGGAATGCTCAGCCACTTCGCGCAGCGCGAGTTGCGAATCGCCCTGCACCGACACCATCACCCCGCCCGCCGGCAGGGCCTGCATCAAGCGGCCGCGCGCGGCGATCAGGCGGGCGCCGTCTTCGACACTGAACACACCGGCCACCACGGCGGCGGCGAACTCGCCCACGCTGTGGCCGATGACGACCGTGGGCTCGATGCCCCAGCTGCGCCAGGTGGCGGCCAACGCCACTTCGATGGCATACAGCGCCGGCTGGGTGAAACCGGTCTGGTCCAGGCAGGCGCCGGTTTCTTCGAACATCACTTCACGCAGCGGCCGGCCGAGCAAGGGGTCCAGCACGGCGGCGCAGCGGTCGATGGTTTCCTTGAACACCGGCTCGGTCTGGTACAGCTCCAGGCCCATGCCCACGTATTGCGCGCCCTGGCCGGTAAACAAGAACGCCACCCGGTTGCGCCCGCCGGCCGCGGCGTTGCCGCGTGCGGCCGTGCTGTCGCCCTGCGCGATGGAACGCAATTGCCGCAGCATCGCATCGCGGTCGGCGGCGACCGGCGCAGTGCGCAGGTTGAAGTGCGAGCGGCCGGAGGCCGCCGTGGCGCACACATCGGCCAACGGCTGTTCGGGGTGCTCTTGCAAATGATCGGCGTACTGCGTGGCGAGTGCCGACAGCGCGGCCTCGTTGCGCGCCGACAGCGGCAGGCACACCAGCGGCCGCTGTTGCCCAGGCGGCGGGGCAGCGGCCGCCGGGGCTTCTTCGATCAACACATGCGCGTTCATGCCACTGAAGCCGAACGCGCTGGCGCCGGCAATGCGCCGCCCGTTCGCCGGCGCCACCCAGTCGTGCAGTTGGGTGCTCACGCGGACCGGAATCGATTCCCACGGAATCGATGGCGTGGGCTGCTTCACATGCAGGCTGGCCGGGATCTGCCGGTGCCGCAAGGCCATCACGAGCTTGATCACGCTGCACACGCCCGAGGCCGCTTCCAGGTGGCCGATGTTCGACTTGACCGAACCCACTTCAAAGGGCTTGTCCAGCGCGCGGCCTTCGCCGTAGACGGCGGCCAGCGCCTCGACTTCGATCGGGTCGCCCAGCGATGTCCCGGTGCCATGCGCCTCGACATAGCTGATGTCGCCGGGCTGCAACCGCGCCGAAGCCAGCGCCTGGCGCACCACCTCTTGCTGGGCCAGGCCGTTCGGAACGGTGAGCCCGCTGGAGCGGCCGTCCTGGTTGATCGCCGAGCCGGCAATCACCGCCAGGATGCGCCGGCCGTTGGCGAGTGCATCCGACAGGCGCTCCAGCACGATCAGGCCGCAGCCCTCGCCGCGCACGAAGCCGTTGGCCGAGGCGTCGAAAGCCTTGCAGCGGCCGTCGGGCGACAACATGCCCCACTTGGAGATCAGCACGAACGGGTCGGGCGACAGGATGGCATTCACACCGCCGGCCAGCACCAGGTTGCTTTCGCGGTTGCGCAAGCTTTGGCAGGCCGTGTGGATCGCCACCAGCGACGACGAACACGCAGTGTCGATCGCCATGCACGGCCCGCGCAAACCGAAGGTGAAAGACACCCGGCCGGCAGCGGCGTTCAGCGCGGTGCCGGTGGCCAGGTAGATGTCGCTGCGCGCCGGGTCGGCCACGTCGATGCGCTGCGAGTAGTCCATCGAGGTAATGCCGACGAAGACGCCGGTCAAGCTGCCGTCGAGCTGGTCGGCGGGAATGGCGGCGTTCTCCAGCGCGTCGGAGGCCACTTCGAGCAGCAGGCGCTGCTGCGGGTCCACGCCCGCGGCCTCACGCGGCGACATGCCGAAGAATCCGGGTTCGAAGAGCTCGATGTCCTTCAGGAAGCCGCCGGCCTTGGTGCGCGCCTTGCCGAGCTTGGTGGGGTCGGGGTCGTAGTAGGCATCGACATCCCAGCGGTCGGCGGGCACCTCGCCCACGACGTCGCGGCCCTCGGCGAGCAGGGTCCAGAAAGCGTCGGCATCCAACGCGCCGCCGGGCACCCTGCACGCCATGCCGACGATGGCAATCGGCTCGTGGCGGGCGTTTTCGGTCGCCTCGAGCCTGGACTGCAAACGCTCGATCGCGCCCAGCGCGTTTTGCAGCATGTTGCGGCGGTCGGCGGCGGCCACCGGCGGGGCGGCCGGGGTGACCGGCGCTTCGACGCGATCTTCTTGCATGGTCATTGCTCCTGAGAAATCATCATTGAGTCGGCCGCATGGACACGGCGTCTCGCACCGTCGGGCGCGCTTCACGCGCCCACACGTAGAGCGCCGCCGAGGCGATGAGCAACAGGCCCAGCGCCAGGCGCCTGTCCGACAAGCCGTGCCCCATGCCCGCGAGCCAGGCCATGCCCAGCGTCACGGGAATCTGCAAATACGAGAACGGCGCCGACATGCTGACCGGAGCCGCCGCGGCCATGCGATCGAGCAGGTACAGCGTGGCGTACCCCAGAACGCCGACGCCGACCATGGCCAGCCAATCGTTCGGCAACGGCGCCACCCAAACGCCGGGCATCGCCGGCGACAGCGCCAGGAACACGCCGAGCGCGGTGTAGAACAGGTTGGCGCGCGTGGTCTCGCTGCGCAGCGAGCGCGTCATCACCACGTACAGGCCGAAGCACAAGCCCATGCCGAGCGGGAACACCAGCAACAGCAGCGGCGGCATCGCGCCGGGCGGATGCAGCAGCAGCGCGCCCGCGCAGGCGATCGCGCTGGCCACCCAGATCGAAGCCGGCACGCGTTCGCGCAGGAACAGCCTGGCCAGCAGCAGGATGAACAAAGGGCTGAGCCAGAACAGCGCCATCACCGTGGCGGCCCGCACGCCCAGTTGCATGCCGATGATCCAGCAGGCCGGCATGCCCAACATCAGCAGCGAACGTGCCAGCTGGAACACCGGCCTGCGGGTGCGCCACAGCGAGGCCGGTTCGCGCCAGCCCCACACCAGCAGCAGCAGCGCCAGGTGCACGGCATAACGTGTCCACACCACTTGAAAGGGCGAATACGCGCGCAGCACATGAGCCGCCATCGCCTCGACCAACGCCCACAGCGAGACGAACGCCAGCATCAGCAGCATCGCGCGGCGGTTGTCGGTCATTGGGGCACCCTGCGCGCTGCGCGCGGTCCCGCCGAGCGGGAGCATGAGACCTTCGGGCGGCCGTGCGGTCTCATTGCGCTTGCTCCAGGCGTGCCATCAGGCGCGCTTCGAGTTCGTCGTCGCTCAAGTCGTCGAGGTCGGACGCCGCCGCAATCGGCACACGCATCACCGGCTCCACTTTGCTACCCGGGGCGGCGGGTGTGGCCGGCTTGACGCTCAATTGCGTCTCCAAAAACCCGGCCAGCGCGCCGACGTTCGGGTAGTTGAACGTCAACGTGGACGGCATCGCGCGCCCGGCGCCGCGCTCCAGCCGGCGTTTGAGTTCGACGGCCATCAGCGAGTCCATGCCCAGGTCGAACAGGCCGGTGGCCACCGGCACCGCCGCGCCGCTGCCCAGGCCCAGCACCGCGGCCGCTTCCTGCTGCACGAATTCCACCAGCAGGTCGTGCCGCATCGCCGCCGGCAGCGCGGCCAGGCGCTCCGGCAGGCTCGGCCCGGCCTCAGTGCGCTGCACAGGCAGCGCCGGGCGAACGGCGGTGCCGACACGTGCCAGGAACGGCCGCGCGCGGCGCGCCTCGTGCAAGGGTTTGAGCACGCTCCAGTCGACCCGGGCCACCACGGCCTGCGCCTGCGTGCCGGCCAGCAAGCGGCCCAGTGCATCGAGCGCGTCGGACTCAACCATCGGCTGCAGGCCGCTTTCACGGTAGCTGCGCCGGTCGTCGGCCGAGGCCAGGCGCATCACCTCCCAGGTTCCCCAGTTGACCGACAACATCCGGCGCGCCGGATTCATCGCCTGTGCAAACGCATCGAGGAATCCATTCGCCGCCGCGTAATGCGCCAGGCCCGAGGCGCCCAGCAATGCGGTGGTCGACGAGAACAGCACCATGAAGTCCAAGCGGTCGCCGCGTGTCAAGCGCTCCAGCACGAGCGTGCCGGCCAGCTTGGGCGCCATCATCTCGGCCACCTGCGACTGGCTCAGCTCGGTCAGCGGCGCCGCGCTCAATGCGGCGGCGGCATGCATCACACCGCGCAGCGGCGGAGCGTCAGCGCGCAATTGCGCGAGCAGCCGGGCCATCGTGGTTTCGTCCGCAACGTCGCCTTGCAACAAATGAACTTTCGCGCCCAGCGCTTCGATCGCGCGCACGCCCGCGACCGCCGCATCGGCGTGGCGCCCGAGCAAGGCGATGTGGCGCGCGCCATGCTCGGCCATCCAGCGCGCCACCACCAGGCCCAGCCCGCCGAAACCGCCGGTGACGAGGTAGCAGCCGTCGGATTTGAAGTTTGCCGGCGCGGATGACGGCGGCGCGGCTTTCACCAGCCGCGCGACCCAGCGCTGGCCGCCGCGCCACGCGGTCTGGTCTTCGCCGTCGTCGGCATCGATCGCCGCGAGCAGCACGTCGGCCGCGTGTTGCGGATCGGCGCCGGCGGCCAGATCGACCAACCCGCCCCAGCGCGCCGGGTGCTCCAGCGCGAACCCGCGGCCCCAGCCCCACAGCGGCGACTGCAGCGCGGCGTTCGCGGCGACTGCGCGGTCGACCGCCTGCGCGCCTTCAGTCACCAGCCAGACGCGGCCCTCGCCACGGGCCGCGGCGGCAAGCCAGCGTTGTGGCAGCTCAGCCGCCAGCGCCTGCGCCGAATGCATCGCGCCGGCGCTGTCGACCGGTATCTTGGCGAGCTCCAGCGCGCCCAGGTAGATCACATCGTCGCGCGGGTCCAGCTCGGCAGCGGGCGCATCGGCCGGCAGCAAGCTCACCGCGTCGCCACGTGCCTCCAGGCGGGCAGCGAGCGCGCTGCCGATGCCATGCGCCGCGCCGATCAGCGTCCAGCGCCGCCCGCCCAGCGGAGCGCGCGCGACGATCAGCGCCTGTTGCGCAGCACCGCGCCGCGTGCAATGCGCCTCGGGCAATCCGGCCGCGCCCTGGAAGCCCAGGCCGTGCAGCAGCTCGATCCACGCAGCACGCGGGATCAACGCATAGTCGGGCCGCAACGGCGCATCGGTGAAGCGCCACCAGCCTTCGGTCAGGCCGAACGTCAGGTCGACCCAGCGCTCGCGCGCCACGCCTTCCATCAGCAACAGCATCGCGCCGGGGGCCATCAGGCGCTGCACATGGCGCAAGGTCTGCTTCAGGTCGGCGGTGGCATGCAGCACGTTGGCGGCGATCACGATGTCGTAGCGGCTGGCTTCGAAACCCTGCTCCAGCGGATTGCGTTCGATGTCGAGCAAGGCATGGCGCACGAACGGGTGGGCCGCGAACTGCTCGGCTGCGCGTTCCAGAAACAGCGGCGACAAATCGGTGAAGGTGTAGTCGGTGCGATCGGCCGGCAGCACCGGCAGCACATAGGTCGTGGTGCCGCCGGTGCCGGCACCGATTTCGAGCACACGCAAGCGCGCGCCAGCGGGAAGCTTGGCGATGGCTGCTTGCAGCATTTCGGCGAGCGCGCGGTTGTAGGTCTGCGCGAACGGTGATTCGACGTACAGCTTGCGCGCCTCGGCGAACGAGCCGCCGGGAAACAGCAGTTGCAGCGGATCCTGTTCACCGCGCAGCACACGCGCCAGCGCCGGCCCGCAGCGGCGCAGCGTGCTCAGCTCGCCGTCGGTGTCGCCGAAGCGCTGCATCAAGGCGTCGTAGCGCGCGCCGGCATCGGCAACACTCAACCGGGACACCAGCTCGAATTCGCTGCCGCGGATGCACAACAGCTTGTCTTCGACCAGCATCTCCAGCAGGCGCGCGAACAGCCGCGCGTGGCGTGCGGCCACGCCCAGGCGCCGCGCCTCGCCGGCGGCGTCGAAACGCCGCCCCGGCGTGTCATCGAAACCCAGTTCGCGCAGGGCCGCGGCAACATGCTCGGCGCTCAAGCGGTCCAGTTCGGGCAACAGCTGTTCGTAGACCGACAGGCCATGCTGCGCGGCCAGCGCATCAAAGCGCTGCTGGAGCCGTGGCACGAAGCTCTCGGCTCGCTGAAGCAATGGCGCAGCGCGCGTGGCCGCCGGGCTGGGCTCCCAGCCGACCTGGTAGAACAAATCACGGCCCGCCGCGCCGCCGATCGCGCGCGCCAGCGCGTCGCGCGACGCATGCCGCAGCCGCACGCCGCGGATCACGCCCAGCACGGCGCCGTCCAGCGAGCGCAGCGTCACATCGGCCTGCCACTCTGCCGGGTTGCGATCGCGCGCATTGAGCACGCGCGCATGGCACCACAGGCTCGCCGGCAGCGGCCCGGTCAGGGCGATGCGATCGATCTCGGTGAGCAGGTAGGCCTGCTCGCCATCGGTCGATGGCGGCAGCGCCAGGCCCACCGCCTGCAACGCGCCGTCGAGCAGCGCTGGATGGGCCCAGGTGATGGCGTCGTTGGCGCAGACGGCCGGCAGCGCGATCTGGGCCAGCGCTTCGCCATCGCGCCGGTGCGCTTGTTGCAGGCTGCGGAAGGCCGGGCCCAGTTCGATCCCCAAGCGCTCGAGTTCGGCGTGGAAGCCCTCGCAGGAGGTGGCCGCGCCGAGTGCGTCGCGCGTGGCGGTGAAGCTGGTTGTGTCGGCGCCCGCCGCGGCTTGCGCTACTGTGGTCGCAACCAGCCGACCGGTGGCATGCAGGCGCCAGTCGCTGTTGGGGTCGACCGCGCGGCTGTGGATAGCGAACGGCAACTGGCCGGCGTCGTCGCTGCCGATGTGCGTCTGAACGACGCGCCCCGCGTCAGTCAGCACCAGCGGCTCGCGGATCACGAAGCCTTCGACCGCGCGCTGCCCGGCGCCGGCCACGTCAACGGCCGCGGCCTGCGCGAGTTCTAGGAACACCGGCCCCGGCACCAGCACTGCACCATGGACACGGTGGTCGGCCAAGTAGGGCGTGCTGGCGGGCGACAGCAGCGTTTCGAAGATCGGCATCGCGGTGGGCAAGCGGCGGCCCACCAGGCTCTTCGATGGTGCGAGCGCCGGCGGCATTGGGTTGCCGGGCGGGACGGGCGCGATCCAGAAACTGCGGCGCTCGAACGGGTAGGTCGGCAACGAGGCGCGCCGGCGCGCGGCGGGCTTGTCGACACCTGCCCAATTCACCGCCGCGCCGCGCACATACAACTGCGCCAGGCTGGCCATCATTTCGCGCCAGTCGTCCTTGCCGCGCCGCAACGAGTTGAGCCACAGCGGCCCGTCTTCGGGCAGCGAGCGCTGCGCCAGCGCCAACAGCGTCGGGTGCGGGCCGACTTCGAGGAACACGCGGAAACCGTCGCGGTACAGACTGGCCATGCCCTCGGCAAAGCGCACCGGCTCGCGCAGATGGCGGCGCCAGTATGTGGCGTCCGGCGCGCCGTTCGGCAGTGCGGCGCCGCCTGTGACGTTCCATGCCACCGGGATGCGCGGCGCGCGCATGCTCACCGAGGCCGCGCAGGCTTGCATCGCATCCAGCGCCGGCTCGACCAGCGGCGAATGCGCGGCCAGCGACACGAACAGGCGCTGGCCCTGCACGTTGCGCTGGGCCAATTCGGCCAGCAGCGCATCGACCGCCGCGGCCTCGCCCGAGACCACCACGCTGTCGGGTGCATTGAACGCCGCGATCGCCAGCCTGTCGGACAGCGGCGCGACGGCACGCGCGACCTCTTCAGCCGATGCGAACACGGCCGCCATCGCGCCGCCCGGCGGCAGCGCCTGCATCAGCCGGCCGCGTTCGGCGATCAGCTTCAGGCCTTGTTCGAGCGTGAACACGCCGGCCACGCAAGCCGCCACGAATTCGCCCACCGAATGGCCGATCACCGCCGCCGGCTCGACGCCCCAGGAGCGCCACAACTGCGTCAATCCGTACTCGACGGCAAACAGCGCCGGCTGGGTCCACGCCGTTTCATGGATGGGGGCGTTCTCCGTCGGTCCGGGCTGCAGCACCGACTTGAGCGTGCGGCCTTGCGGATCGGCGCCCAGCAGCGCGTCGCAGCGGTCGATGACCTCGCGGAACACCGGCTGGGCCTCGTACAAGGCCCAGCCCATGCCGGGGTACTGCGAACCCTGGCCGGTGAACAGGAACACGACTTCCGGCGCGGTGCCCGGCGTGGCCGTGGCGCGATGCACCGCGGCATGCGCCTCGCCGCTGGCGAAGGCGGCCAGCGCGGCGCGGGCTTCGCCGGCATCGGCGGCGACCAGCGCCATGCGCTCGGCGAAATGCGAGCGGCCGACGCCCGCGGTGTGGGCCACATCGGCGAGCGACGCGGCGGGCACAGCCAGTGCCGTCGAGAAACCCTCCGCGAGGCGATGCAAGGCAGCGTCGGATCGCGCCGACAGCGCCAGGCAATGCACAGTTTGCTCGAGACCCGGCGGCGCCGGCAAGGCCAGCGGTGCTTCTTCGATGATCACGTGCGCATTGGTCCCGCTGAACCCGAATGAGCTGACGCCCGCCAGCCGCCGCCGCGCGCCGCGTGGCCACGCGCGCCCGGCTGCCGCCACGGCCACCGGGTACTCCGGCCAGGCGATGTGCGGGCTCGGTTGGTCAAAATGCAGGTGGGCCGGAATGTGCTCGTGCTGCAATGACAAGATGACCTTGATGACCCCGGCTAGGCCCGCGGCCGACTCCAGGTGGCCGATGTTGGTCTTGACCGAGCCGATGATCAGCGGGTCGTCGCTCGCACGGCCCGCGCCCAAGGCACCGGCCAGCGCGCGCACTTCGATCGGGTCGCCCAGCGAGGTGCCGGTGCCATGCGCTTCGACGTAGCCGATGTCGGCCGGCGCCACGCCGGCGTCGGCGAGCGCGGCGCGGATCACCGCTTCTTGCGCCGGCCCGTTCGGGACCGTGAGGCCGCCGCTGCGGCCGTCCTGGTTGGCGGCCGTGCCGCGGATCACAGCCCAGACGCGGTCGCCGTCGGCCAGCGCATGGTCGAGCCGCTTGAGCACCAGCATGCCGCAGCCTTCGCCGCGCGAGAAGCCATCGGCGGCGGCGGCAAACGTCTTGCAGCGCCCGTCCGGCGCCAGCATGTGGGCCTTCGTGAGGGAGATGGTGGTCTGCGGCGCGCACATCATGTTCACGCCGCCGGCCAGCGCCACGCGCGACTCGCCGCTGCGCACGCTCTGGCAGGCCACATGCAGCGCCACCAGCGACGATGAACACGCGGTGTCGATCGACAGCGCCGGCCCCTGCAAGCCGAGGAAGTAGGCGATGCGCCCCGACGCCACGCTGTGGGCGTTGCCCGACGCGAGGTAGGCGTCGATGGTCTCGTTGCCGCGGTCGAGCACCCGCTGGAAATGGTCGTTGTTGCAGATGCCCAGGAACACCCCGGTGGCCGAACCGGCCAGGCGCTCAGGCGCCACGCCGGCATGTTCGAGTGCCTCCCAGGCGACTTCGAGCGCCAGGCGCTGCTGCGGGTCCATCGTCAGCGCTTCACGCGGCGAGATGCCGAAGAACTCGGGATCGAAGCCGTCGATCCGGTCGAGAAACCCGCCGTGCCGCACCGACATGCGGGCCGGCGCATCGGGGTCGGCATCGAAGTAGGCGTCGATGTCCCAGCGGTCGGCCGGCACCTCGCGGATCGCGTCGCGCCCTTCGCGCAGCAACTGCCAGAACGCCTCGGGATCGTCGGCGCCGCCGGGGAAACGGCAGCCCATGCCGATCACGGCAACCGGTTCGCGCCGCGTGGCGGCTTCCAGTTGGTCGTGCAACTCCAGCGCCAGCAGCGCCAGGCGCTGGGGCGACAACTTGTTGATGCGATCGAGGAAATCGTTGTTGATCATGGCGCGGTGACGGTGTTGCGGGATCGCGCCGCCAGTTGGCGCTCGACTTCTTCGTCGGACAGGTCTTCGATCGATCCCACGAGGGCCGCACCGCCTGCGGCGGCGGGTGCAGCCCGCGCGGCCGGTGCGGTGGGCGCGGCCAACGCGGCAACGGGAGCGAACATTTCAGCGAGCAGGCAGTCCGTCAGCGCGTCCAGCGTCGGGTGGTCGAACAGCAGCGTGGCCGGCAGCGAGCGTCCGAGTGCGCTGCCCAGCGTGTTGCGCAACTCCACCGCGAGCAGCGAATCGAGCCCCAGATCGCCCAGCGGCGTGCGCGGGTCCACTGCCTTGGCCGGGTCGACCCCCAGCGCGCGCAGCGCCTTCTCGCGCACGAAGGCGGCGAGCATCGGGCGCCGCCGCGCCGGCACCGCGCTGGCCAGTTGGGCCGGCAGGTCGATCGTGTTCGGCGCCGCCATCAGCCGTGTCGGCGGTGCATCGGCCGTTGCCACCGCGCCGGCCAGTTCACTCAGGAACGTGCTGGCGCCGCCGGGCACGACACGCGCGAGGTAGCGCGGCCAGTCGATGCTCAGCACCGCGGCGTGCACGGCGCGGCTGTCGATCAGGCGCTGCATCGCCTGCAAGCCCTGTGCAACCGACAAGGTGCCCAGGCCTTGCTGGGCGATGCGTTCGGCCATTCCACGGTCGGCGGCGGCGCCGACCTCGGCCCAGGCGCCCCAGGCAATGCTCAGCGCCGGCAGGCCGCTCGCCGCGCGATCCTGCGCGAGCGCATCGAGCACGGCGTTCGCCGCCGAATGGTTGGACTGGCCCGCCGATCCCAGCACGCCGGCCACCGACGAGAACATCACGAAACATTCGAGCGGGTCGCCGCGCGTGTGGCGGTCGAGCAGCACGGCGCCACGCACCTTGGGTGCAAACACGCGCGCGTAACGGGTTTCGTTTTGCTGCAGCAGGCCGGCATCGTCGAGCACACCGGCGCTGTGCCACACGCCGCGCAGCGGCGGCCCGGCGCGGCGCACGCGCGCCAGCAGCGCCGTCAGCGCGGCTTCGTCGGCCACATCGACAGCCTCGGCCACCACATCGACGCCCGCCGCGCGCAAGCGCTCCAGCACCGGCGCGGCCTCGGGCGTCACGCCGCGCCGGCCGAGCAGCACCAGCCGGCCGGCGCCATGCTCGGCGAGCCAGGCCGCCACTTGCAGGCCCAGCCCCGAGAGCCCGCCGCTGACGAGGTAACTGCCGGCGCGCCGCGGCGCCCAGGGCGGCGCGCCGGCGTGGCGCACGACGATCTTGCCGCTGTGACGCGCCTGCGCCATGAAGCGCCAGGCGCGCGCCGCATCGTCGAGCGCGAATTCATGGCGCGGCAACGGCGCCAACTCGCCTTGGGCCAGCGCATCGACCAGCCGCGCCAACATGGCGCCGATCACGGCCGGCTCGCGCGCCGCGGTCTCGCCCCAGTCGACGATGTGGTAGCGGATTTCGCGGGCCAGCGCCGCGACGTCTTCGGCACTCTTGATGCCGCGCTTGCCGATCTCCACGAAACAGCCGCCGCGTGCCAGCACCGCGAAGCTGGGCGCGATCAGCTCGCCCGCCAGCGAATTGAGCACCACGTCGACCCCTTGGCCGCCGGTGAGCGCCAGGATCGGCTCGGCGAAAGCCGCGCTGCGCGAATCGAACACATGGGCCACGCCGATCGAGTGCAACAAGGCGCGCTTGGCCGGCGAACCGGCAGTGGCAATCACTTCGGCGCCGGCGCGCTGCGCCACCCGCACCGCCGCCAGGCCCACACCGCCGGCCGCCGCATGGATCAACACCCGCTGCCCGGCGCGCAGCCCGGCCAGGTGCGACAGGCAGAACTCGGCGGTGAGGTAAGCGATCGCGAACGAGGCTCCCTCGACCGCGCTCATGCCGTTCGGGCGGCGCTGCACGAACTCGGCGCGCGTGACCCCATGTGAGGCAAAGCTGCCGGTGGCCAGCGCCAGCACCGGATCGCCGATCGCGAACTGCGTGACGCCGGCGCCGAGCGCCACAACCTGGCCGGCACATTCGCCGCCCAGCGGACCCGGGTCACCGGGGTACAGGCCCAGCACGTTGAGCACGTCCTTGAAGTTCAGGCCGGTGGCCTCGACGGAAATCTCCACCTCCCCCGGGCCGGGCGCGCGCCGCGCGTGGGGGCTGCGCACCAGGCGGTCCAGCGAGCCGGGCAACGCGGGCACCAGCCGCCACGGAGCGGCTTCTTGTTGCGGCGACGCCGGCACTGCATGAGGCAGGCGCAGCAGGCGCGCCACATGGCGGCGGCCGCCACGCAAGGCGCGTTCGGCTTCCGCGCCGGTGTCGGCCAGTTCGGCCAGCAGCGCGTCGAGCTCATGCTCGCCGGCCTGCGGATCGAGATCGATGCAGACGGTGTGCAGTTCGGGGTGTTCCAGGCGCAGCGCCTTGCCCAAGCCCCACACAGACGCGGCCATCGGCACGACCGGCGCCGATCGTGCGGCAAACCCCACCGCCTGCGCGCCGCGCGTCAGCAGCCACAGGCGCGACGCCGGTTGGTGCGCGACGAGCGCCTGCGCCAGGCGCATCGCGCTGACCACGCCGCGTTGGCGCGCCGCGTCCAGGCTGGCCAACGATGACGTGTCGCGCATGAACGGGTCGAGCAAGCCGGCGTGGATCACACCATGCCAGCGCCGCCCGGCCGCATGGCATTCGCCGATCAGGCGCGAGACGGCACCGGCCGCATGCGGATCGACGCAGGCTTCGTCGCCTTCGGATTCGAT
>JAYSVE010000107.1:0-2282 GCA_043718725.1 Methylibium sp. | reverse complement strand
TGATCAGCGCCGGTGTTTCGGCGTCGAGGTCCTGACGCAACTCGTCAACCGGCAAGGCCAGGCGCGGTGTGGCGCGCCATTGCGGGGGCGCGAGGTGGGTCTGGCGCAGCCTGGCCCAAAGGCTTGCCGCGGTATGCCCGCCGTCGCGCATGCCGATGCTGGCGCAGCCGATCATCGTGTCCAGGCCGTTGCGCAACATGAACTCGCCGAGGGCGCCCCACAGCGCCATCATGACCCCGCCGGAGCGCCAGTGCGGGTGCACGCAGGAACGACCCAACTCGACCGCCTTGCCGAGCAGCGGTCGCACGCGCGCCAGGTCGAATTCGGTTTCCGAGTAAAGGCCGCCGGCGCGCCGTGCCGCGTCGGGCGTCAGCACCCGGTAGGTGCCGATCACTGCCCCGGGTTCATAGGCCGGCTCGACGGCGCGCACCAGCAGGTGTTCACAAAATGCATCGAAGCGGTCGATGTCGTGGCCCGGCGGCGAGCCGTTCCAGGGCGCGAGTCGGGCGCCCATCTCGTCGGCAAAGACCCGATAGCGCAGGGCTTGCGCCTCGCGAACTTCACTCGGCTTGCGCGCCCACTGGACTTCGAAGCCCTGGCTTGCGCCTGCGCTGTGGCGCGGGCGCAGCGCGTGCGGCGCCCGTGGACGGGCGTTGTCGGGCACGGCGCTGCGAACCGGGTCTGGTGCGAATTGAAGGGTCATGTCGGCGTCCTGTTGATGGGGCACATGGTCCGCAATGGCCGTGACAGCGACATGAAGGACGCGTGACGTTGCGGTGACACGCGCCCGGCCGTACAGGCCATCGACATGAATGCAACCGTCCGCGGCGCAGGCAGCGCAAAACGGAACTTGCGATCACGTGAATTGACGACCCTGGACAATGCGGCCCTCGACAGCCAGACGCCACCGCTCCGGAGGGGGTTTCTTGATGCGGCAAAGTACCAGCACACCCGCGCAGCGCTCGCGCGCCGACTGCGGCGCCGGCGGTTGCCGGTGTTCGTGAACGTCCTTCTGCGCACACTGACATGACCCGGCAGCAGACGCCCGGCGCGACCTGGCGCGATCTCGATGCCGAGTCGCGCGAGCGCGAGTATTCGCCGAGTTCGTGCCTCGGCGGCAACTACCAGCCCTTCATCGAGGCCTATGCCGAGCGCAGCCGTGCGGCCAGGGCGACGAGCGCGGCGGTGTTGGGCCTGCCCTATGGACAGCGCACAACGCAGCGCCTGGACCTGTTCGTCCCCTCCGGCCGGCCGGCCGGTGCGATGCATGGCCTGCCTGCGCTGCTGGTCTTCATCCACGGCGGCTACTGGCAGGAGCTTTCCAAAGAAAATTCGTCTTTTGCGGCGACCGACTGCGTCAACCAGGGCATCGCCTTCGCCGCGCTCGACTACACCCTCGCGCCCGATGCCAGCGTGGCGCAGATCGTGGCCGAATGCGGCCAGGCGCTGGCCTGGTTGCACCGCCATGCCGGGACACTGGGCTTCGATGCCGAACGCATCGTCGTGGCGGGCAGTTCGGCGGGTGCGCATCTGGCGGCGATGACCGCCTTGCCGGATGTGGGAAAAGCCTCCGGCCACGGTGCGCAGCTTGTCAAGGCTTTGGTGCTCGTCTCCGGTGTTTACGAGTTGGAGCCGTTGCTGGGCACCACTGTCAATGCGGCGCTGGGCCTGACCCCGGAATCAGCGCGCGCGCTCAGCCCGGCACTGGCGGCGCTGCAAGGTTTCCCGCCGAGCATCGTCTGCTGGGGTGCCGTTGAAACCATGGAGTTCAAGCGCCAGAGCCGGGATTTCGCCACACGGCTCGGGCTTGCGGCAAGCGCATGCCGGGCTTTCGAGGTGCCACGGCGCAATCACTTCGGCATCATTCTCGATCTGGCCGATCCGGCGACCGAACTTGGACGCGCCGTCGTCGCGTTGATTCGCAGCGTCTAGGCAGTGCGGCATGCCGACCTGACCTGACCAGCGCAGTGACTTTCGATGGTCGCCGCAGCACCCGCAGCACCCACGCCTTGCACAAAGACCCAAAGCGCCGCTCGTCGGGGTTAGCCCGCGGACCGTCTCTTTTTGGCACCGATCTTGCGTTATGGTTCTGTGCGTTTGCCAAGGTCCGGCAATTGAACGATCACCCCAAGGAGAAGAAAACCATGCGCCATCGGCCCCTTCAAAATTCGACCCGCGGGATGGCCATCATGGCCGGCGTGTTCGTGGCAGCCGCGTTGGCTGCGCCGGGCCTGGCTCTGGCCCAGGCCAAGGGCGACATCAAAATCGCCCACATCTACAGC
>JAYSVE010000106.1:0-5267 GCA_043718725.1 Methylibium sp. | reverse complement strand
AACGCCCTCAGGTGGCTTACGTTCCAGGTCAAGGTAGGCCAAGTCCAGCCCGGTGATGTAGCTGAATGACTCGCCTGCCAAGCGGCTGAGTTTCAAGTCTTGCATCTGCTGGATAAGCCATGGGACGTAGTGCGGGTCACCGGCTGTGCCAATACCTTGGATCAGCAGGCGGATGGATGCCGGGTCTGGCGCCAGGGCTGTGAGGGTGGCATGGGCGTCTTCGGGTTCTTGCAGCTTCAGCAAAAGGCCAAGCCCACGGGCGCGCCATGGTCCGGGCGCAGATGCGAACGCCAGCAAAGCAACGACCGACCCAATGCGGTTACCCAGCAAGGCAGCCGCTCGCGCCGCTTCGAAGGCGCAACGCGCGTATTCGTCAGCGATGGCGCCCATACAGACCGATACTTTATCGACCTGGCCAAGATGGGCAATTAGACGCAACGCGCGCGCGCGCAATGCGGCATCATCGTCGTTCAAAGCAGCATCGACCACGGTGCCAGGATCGACCTGGTGCATCCCACAGGCCGCGAGGCCGACCTGCCGCCGCAACGGGTTCGGGGAATCGAGCAATGACTTGGTAATGCCACGCAGGTTGGCCGCAGATACCCAACCAAAAGCTGAGATCACGCCCGAGAGGCTGTCAGGCACGGCTTCGGCAATGGCCAGCAGCTTGTCCAGGCCGAGCACATCGCGGTCTTCGATAGCCCGCACGGTTGCGGTGAAGGCTTCCCCTCGGCCCGGGCGATCAAGCGCTGCTGCAGCCAGCTTTGATCCATATTCCCCAGCGACGGCAAGGCCGTCAAGGTGCGCCGCCAGCCGGTCGTCAAGCCTGCGCAACTGGTGCAGCTTGACATGCGGCGCGGACACCAGGAAGGTGCGGGTGTTGCGCAACGTCGCGGCGTCTTCGGTGTGCTGCCAAAGCACCGCAGGAACGACCATGCTGTTCATCGAGCAGGCGCAGCGTGGAACCCGGCTGCGAGGCGATGCAGGTTAGCGGCGGGCAGCAGGAGATCCTTCATCCGATCCGCGACCACTGCTTTCCGTCGAACGACAAGAAATCTTTCTCGCCCAATGACCACACCACATCAGCGGTCGCCGCCAAGTGACCGAATGTCTCGGCACCAAGTTCGTCAAGGTTCACCATAGCTGCAGTGCCGTCGTCGTTGAGTGTGTATAGGCGCCGAAGTGCCGCAGCGAATTGCACCTTGGAACTCGCAGCAAGTGACCAGAGATCATCAGGACACGCCGACTCGCTGATCAAACGCCACGCGTCTTTGCGCCCGGCGATCAACGAACCATTGCGCCCGCAAGCAAGTACCTCTCCATAGGGGTTCAATCCCAATGACGTGACGATGCGATTCGTCGGACTGTCGAGTCGGCGCCACGCCTCACCTTCAAATAGCCACACCTCTCCCCGCCAACCGGCCGCATAGATCTCTGTTTCGGAAATGGCGAGGACACATTCGAAGCCTGACGTCTCGCTGGTGTCAGGCGACGGGATTCCGAGATTCATGTCCACCCATTGGCCCGAACCCAACCGGCGGTAAACCTGGCGCTGCATGCCAACTGCGATCACGTCGTCGCCCAGTCTGGTGGCCGCACGGATGTGCCCGGTGTTGCGTGGCGAGCGTTGGCTCCGGGTCACGTATTCGTCGTGATCGCTCCCATCACTGGCGATCACCGCGCACTCCCCGTTGTCGCCGACAAAAACCGCTTCCTGACGTGCAGGCAGCCATGCGACATGCTTGGATCGGAACATCTTGAGGCAGACCGATTCAAACACACCTTGCGTCAGCTTGAGGATGGCCGAGTGCTCGATGCCTTGCGCAGCGACGTCATCCATCGCCATCACCAGCCAACCAGAATCGGTGGAGGTCGGCGCGCCAACAACGTATGAAGAGGAAGAGATGTTGAAAGTGTTGTTCACGAATCGGCCCGATCTACTTTCTATAAACCGCAGGCAGTTGATTGCGGTTCCAGGAGCGCATGGCGGTCTCTTTGCGCGCCTCTGCGAGCGAGGCCGAGAGCCCGTCTGCGGCTGGGCCGGCGGTGCACGCTTTCAAAGGCGTGTCGTCGGTGATTCCGCACTGCTTGTGGTAGGCGTCGATTTGTTTTTTGATACACTCCTTGTCGCACCCCGCATCGGGGAAGACCTGCTCAAAGGCATCGGTGCCGGAGTCTCGCGCCTGCGCATAGGTCACCGTGTTCGATGGCTTTGATTTGCCTCCCCCCGCAGACATGTCGAACGTCGTGGCGGGCTGGCCCGCAATCATGCCGAGAGTCGACGATTTCTGAAACACGTGCATCAACTCGTGGGTGCCACCCATCGAATGCCCAGTCCCTTCTGCGCAGACACACGGTGCCATCTTCGGATCGTACTTTTCCATACCCTTGAACAAACTCTTCGCCTCGTCTTCGCCGAAGCAACTCTTCTCGACGAGGTGATGCGGCGTTTGCCCGGCACAGCAGGTGGGCTTGACCTTCTCGCCATCGGCGTTCTCGCCGGCCAGCCAAGGAGAAAGCTTGCAACGTCTGGCGTTGAGGCAATCATTGCAGACCACCAGGTGCGCCATTCGATCAGCCACTGGTTTGGCTTGGGCCCTGTCGATTCCCTTTCCCGTGGGCGGCTTTCCCATGCCGACGCCGGCACACGGGTCTGCGACGCCTTCGCAGGCTTCCTTTTCCTTCTTGACGTCGTCCTCGCACGCCTTAGTGATCCCCGGCATCGCCACTTCATCGACATAGGGCCATGGGGGAGTATTGCCCGGCACCGAACCATGGTTGTGCGTCGTCAGATCCAGCATCCGCACAACGTTTTCCCCTTCCACCTTCACATCCATCGACCACGCCGTGAAGTACACCTTCCCCATGTTTTTGCTCGTCACCACGCCCTTCTTGGGAGCGGCACCGGCTTCGTCTCCCATGCTTTTCTTGAAGCAGCTCTTGTTCTTGAGCATTACCTCCTGCCCAGAAATCTTCACACTCGTTGACCCGTCGGAGGTATCGGAGGCCATACCGGTGTTCGGATAAGGAATTGGCACCCCCGGCGGCGTGGCCGGTGTCATCGGTGGCGTCATGCACACATCCGGAAAGGCACAGATTGACTTGCCCGCCGCCTGCTTGCACGACACCTCCATATTGTTGGCGTAGACCTGATTGCTCACGCCCCACCCCTGAACTGGAGCGACAGCGCCGCACGCTGGCCGACATCGTTGGCCATGTGCGCCAGGATGTTCGGCCCCTTGGTGAAGGCCTTTCGACATGCGGCGTCCGCCAGCGCGATCACGGCGGCACCTGCGACTGCGCCTTGCTCGCCAGTGCATTCGGCCGGATGCCAAAGGTCGAACTCTTCCTTACGTTGGCGTAGCGTGCGCGACAGTGCGAGCGCCGCCTCCTTGAAGTAATACTGCTCGCCCGACAGGTCGGTGATGCGAAAGTCCATGTGGTGCATCTCAAGCCCAGCGTCCGAGAGGGCTGACTTGATGGCCTGAGAGAGGCCTTCCGCCCGTAACGGCTCTCCGCTGTCCAGGTGCGCGGCCTCACGTGAGAAACCGATGCCAGTGCAAAGCAATTCACCCGCATCCCCGCCATCCGCGCCGACCAGCAGTGCGCCTGCGCCCTCGCCGGGCATGAAGCCGTTTGAGTTGCTCGCAGTCAGCAGCCGGTCTCCGCGTTCGTAATGGCTTAGCGTCGGCCAAGAAACTAGGCTGTCGGTTGCCGCGATCAAGACGCGGCTGATCTTGCCTTGGCTGAGCAGCGCGCGGGTCTGCGCCAGAGCAACGGCCACACCGACTCGCCCGTGCGCGACGATTGCAGATTGCGACGAGAACTGCGCACCCAGTTCGGTTTGAATGTCGAGGAATAGCTGGTCATCCAGCCCGGCCAGGCGTCCTGGCCTTTCTGGCTCGGCAACGCACAGCAGCAGCGGAATGCGAGGCCATTCTTTGCGGGCGATGCCACCCAGCGCCTCTTCGATCACCATGGCAGCCATTTTTACGAGTTTGGTCAGACCGCGCCATGGCTTATCCAGGGTCACCTGGTGCGCCATGATCCATTCACCACTCGAGTCGATGAAGCGCGTTTCGCTCGGGTTGGTCAACTTGGCGCGCAAGGCCGCGCAGCTCGAAGGCGCACTAAGACCCACAGACGTGACCAGCCCCGTCTTGAGAATCGCGACAGGCGTTGCGCTCATGCTGGCTCGGCTTCCTCAGGCGTGAGCCGGTCCATCGGCACCATCACTACCCGGATGGGAAAGGCCACCTGCTCCCGTTGTTGCCACCACTCCTTGCCCTTTTTACCGACCAGCACCTGGGCGATCTCGAACATATTCTTCTTCAGCGGTCGGGCGACCCGCCATGTGAGCGAGAAGCGTTGCCGGTCGGGCTCAATCAGCACGGTGTCTAACGTGGCGGTGTAGTCCTCGCGCTCCCCCTTCTTCGGAAAGACGTTGACCGGGGCTACCAGGTTGGGGATGGTGAAACGCGTGAGACCTTCAGGCGTCAGGTTGACCAGAGCCACCTCTATTGGCCTTTCGTTGAAAAACCCCAAGGGCACCTGCTGGTCCATGGGCGCCGCTTGAAAATACTGTTCGTCGAAGTCGGGGGGCAAGAACGGAAAGTGTTTTTCCAGCCATGCATCGTCATAAGTGCCTGCGAAGCGGCTGCGAGAGTTCCAGCCGCGACCTAAAGGACCAAAGGCCATGGGGCGGTAGTTGCCGCCAGGGTCACGCACTGGCTGGTCGACTTCTTCTGTGCTGGGCAGGGGCTTGCCTTCTACCCAGTCAACCTTTATGTGTTTATGAAAACCTCTGCCAACGGGGTTGGGCATGAAGGCGGCGTGCTCAGACGGGTCTTTGTGGTGCAGGTCGGTACCGCCAAAGGCTACGTCATACGAGATGGGTTGTTTGATGAACGCACCAGGGTGCGAAGCCGTAGCACCTACCAGGCCGCACTCCCAATGGCGTGGGCCTACTACCGCCAGAGACTTGCTCCAGTTGCCCACGCGCAGGCCTGCTTCTACCCGCGTGGTGGGCCTGCCCTCGGGGGCGTAGGCACTGCCCAGCAGCAAGATGTCGCAGCGCGGTTTGCGGGGGGCAAAGTCAACTTCATAAACCGGGGCTGAAAAGCCGGGTGCGCCTGTAAAGGTGTCGGCCATCACCAAGGGCAATTGCGCCTCATGCAGGGCAAAGTGCCCCGGTGGCTCGCCGGGCTGGGGAAAGCGAAAGGTGCCTTTGATGACCACCACCAGCAGCTCACGCCCACTGGGCTCCA
>JAYSVE010000105.1:0-5268 GCA_043718725.1 Methylibium sp. | reverse complement strand
GCAGACCGTCATCGGTTTGCTGGAATCGGGCCGCCCCGTGAAGTTGGTGCTGGACGCCGTCGGCGCCCGCCACCCGCACGACAGGGATGCCGCGCTGGCGCGGGCGCAGCGGCTCGGAGCCGACATCGTCACCACCGAGATGGTGATCTTCGAGTGGCTGCGCAGCAGCCAGCACCCGGTCTTCAAGAAAATCCTGCCGTCGCTGCGATGAGCGGCCGCGGCGTGGGCCGTGCCGCACCGCGCTCGGGAGTTGACTGCCAGCGGACCGACGCCTATGCTGCGCGCCATGCGAAACCTTGTCCCGCGCCGACGGCGTCTGCTTCCCCTTGCATTGGCGGGCGGGCTGTGGCTCGCTGCCGACGCCGGCTGGGCGGCACCGGACACGGCGGACGACGCGGTCGGCCGCTTGGCTGCGGACAAGGGGCTGCCCGGCAGCGCGAGGTTGCTTCAGCCTTCGAGCCAAAGTGCCTTCGTGCGCCAGGTCCGCGACACCGCCAGCGAGATGGTGCTGACGGCGATGAACTTTCTCGGGGTCCCTTACCGCCGGGGTGGCAGTTCCACCGAGGCCGGTTTCGATTGCAGCGGGTTCACCCGGCACGTTTTCGAGATGAGCCTGGGTCTGGTGTTGCCGCGCCGTGCCGCCGAGCAAGCCAGCGCACCCGGCCTGTTCGCGATCAAGCGTGAAGAACTCAAACCCGGTGACCTGGTGTTCTTCAACACCTTGAAGCATGCCTTCTCGCATGTCGGCATCTACATCGGCGAAGGCAGGTTCATTCATTCGCCTCGCAGCGGCAGCGAGGTGCGCCTGGAAGACATGCGCCTGGCGTATTGGACCCAACGCTACAACGGCGCGCGGCGGGCCGACGCGGCGCAGGCGACTTCGGTGGTGCCGGCAAGCGCGCAGGAGATCGCCCTGGCGCCGTCGGCCATACCCGTCGCAAAGGGCGTCGAGCCCAAAACCCCAGCGTCGGCGTTTCGAGAGCCTTAAGTCACCCGCGACGCCCGCGCCACCTGATCGGCGGCCAACCGGCCGGACCGTGGCGCCGTCAAGGGTGCTGACCCAAGGCCCGGCGCGCACAGGCACAATTGCGCCATGTCCGAAAAAGTCATTCCGCTGGCGGATCACCGCTACGCCGCCACCCTGCCCCGCGTGCCGCTGAGCGCCGCGCCGCCCGCCGGCTTGCTGGGCGACAAACTGGGCCGGCCGCTGCGCGACCTGCGCATCTCGGTCACCGACCGATGCAACTTTCGCTGCAGCTACTGCATGCCCAAGGAAGTCTTCGACAAGAGCTACGCCTTTTTGCCGCAGACCTCGCTGTTGAGCTTTGAGGAGATCACCCGCGCGGCACGCCTGTTCGTCGCCCACGGCGTTCGCAAGATTCGGCTGACCGGCGGCGAGCCGTTGCTGCGCAAGCATCTCGAAGTCCTGGTCGGCATGCTCGGCGGCCTGCGCACGCCGGACGGCGCGGCGCTGGACCTGACACTCACCACCAACGGCTCGGTGCTGGTCAAGAAAGCCCAGGCCTTGAAAGACGCCGGCCTGCAGCGCATCACAGTGAGCCTGGACGCGCTCGACGACACCATCTTCCGGCGCATGAACGACGTTGACTTTCCGGTGGCCGACGTGCTGGCCGGCATCGAAGCGGCGCAACGCGTGGGCCTCGGGCCGATCAAGGTCAACATGGTCGTCAAGCGCAGCACGAACGACCACGAAATCATTGCCATGGCGCGCCATTTCAAGGGGACGGCCGTGGTGCTGCGATTCATCGAATACATGGACGTGGGCGCCACCAACGGCTGGCGCATGGACGAGGTCATGGCGTCGGCCGAGGTGGTGGCGCGCATCGATGCGGAGTTTCCGCTCGAAGAGGTCGAACCCAACTGCACCGGCGAAACCGCCGAGCGCTGGCGCTACCGCGACGGCAGCGGCGAGATCGGCGTGATCTCCAGCGTGACGCAGGCTTTTTGCCACGACTGCAATCGCGCCCGCCTGTCCACCGAAGGCAAGCTGTTCCTGTGCCTGTTCGCGACAAACGGCCACGACCTGCGCGCGCTGCTGCGCGGCGACTACAGCGACACCCAGATCGCCGCCGCGATCGGCCTGATCTGGCAAGGGCGCGACGATCGCTATTCGGAGTTGCGTGGCGCGCAAGATGCCGACATCGGCGGCGGCCAGCGTCGCGTCGAAATGCATTACATCGGCGGCTGAGCCTTGATGATCGCGCGTGAACAGATCACCGGCCTGATCCTTGCCGGCGGGCGCGGTAGCCGCATGGGCGGTGTCGACAAGGGGCTGCAAAGCCACCTCGGCGTGCCGCTGGCGATGCACGCGCTGATGCGGCTGTCGCCTCAGGTCGGCGAAGTCATGATCAATGCCAACCGCAACCTCGGCGCCTATGAGTCCATGGGCGTGCCGGTTTGGCCCGACGCCCTGCCCGACCATGCCGGGCCGCTGGCCGGCTTTCTGGTCGGGCTGGAGCGTTGCGAAACGCCGTACCTGGTGACGGTGCCCTGCGATTCACCGCTGTTTCCGGCCGACCTGGTCGAGCGGCTGGCGAAGGCGTTGCAGGCGCAGGACGCCGAGATCGCGATCGCGGCGATCCATGAAGAAGGCGTGCTGCGCCCGCAGCCGGTGTTCTGCCTGATGAAGGCCGAGTTGATGGAAAGTCTGATGCGCTTCACGCTCGCCGGCCAGCGCAAGATCGACCGCTGGACCGCCCTGCACCGCGTCGTCGAGGTGGTGTTCGACGACGCACGGGCCTTTGCCAACGCCAACACGCTGGACGAATTGCGGCAACTCCAAGGCGATGGCTGACGGGCTGGCTATTGGTTCGTTGCAGGCGCCCGACCTGGCGGACTACAAGGTGTTGCGCGACCGCGTGCTGAGCGACGCGCCCGAGGCATTCACGTCCGATGCCGCCGAAGAGTCGCTCAAGAGCGCCCCCAGGCCGACGAAGGCGTCGTCCGCCCCCCAAGGGGGTAAGAGCAAAGTGGCAAAGCCACATTTGCTCATGAGCGCGCAGGGCTACCTGGCGCGGCTGGGCCTGGATGCGCCCGAAGGGGGCCAGTTCACGCTCGGCGCCTGGCGCGCCGGCCAACTCGTCGGCGCGGTGACCTGCCAAGGTGAGCCGCGTGTCAAAGGACGCCACATCGGCCACATCGCGGGCATGATGGTGTGCGCGCAAGCGCGCGGCCAGGGGGTCGGGCGCGGGTTGCTGGCGGCCTGCCTGGCACGGGCGCGGCGCGCGGCGGGCCTGGAAATGTTGACATTGAGCGTGACGCCCACCAACCGGGCCGCGATCCACCTGTACCAACAGGCGGGCTTTGAATGCTATGGCACGCTGGCGCGCGCCATCAAAATCGGCGCCGACTACCATGACAAGGACCTGATGGTGCTGACCCTATGACCGCTCCCGCCGCGTCACTGCAAGACATCGCCGCCGGCGTCAGCGGCTACAACCCGAACGCCTTGCCGGTGGCCCAGGCGCAGGAATTCATCGCCCGCCTGGTGCCGCGGGTTCAGGCGGTGGAGTGGCTGGCGATCCGGGCGTCGCTGGGCCGCATCCTGGCGCGCGACATCGTCTGCGGCTTCAACGTGCCGGCGCACGACAACTCGGCGATGGACGGCTATGCGTTGCGCGGCGCCGACCTCGCAACCGATGCCGAGACGGTGCTGCAAGTCATCGGCACGGGCTATGCGGGCCAGCAATTCGGCGGCGCCGTGGTGGCGTCGCGCCAATGTGTGCGCATCATGACCGGCGCGGTCATGCCCGCCGGGCTGGACACGGTGGTGCCGCAGGAGTTCATCAAGCTGCTCGACGCCGATCAGATTCGCGTGCCCGCAGGCGTGGTGCGCACCGGCGACAACCGCCGGCTCGCGGGTGAAGACCTGGCCCAAGACGAAGCGGCGCTGAGCGCCGGCCGCCTGCTGCGCCCAGCCGACCTGGGGTTGCTGGCCTCACTGGGCCAGGCCGAAGTGCCGGTGCTGCGGCGCCTGCGGGTGGCGTTCTTTTCCACCGGCGACGAGTTGCGCTCGATCGGCGAAACGCTGGACGCCGGCTGCGTCTACGACAGCAACCGCTACACGCTGTGGGGCATGCTGCAGCGCCTGGGGGTGGAGTTGATCGACATGGGCGTGGTGCGCGACCAGCCCGAAGCGCTGGAGGCGGCGTTCCGCAGTGCGGCGGAAAACGCCGATGCGGTGATCACCTCCGGCGGTGTCAGCGTCGGCGAAGCCGACCACACCAAGCAGGTGATGGCCCGCCTGGGCGACGTGCTGTTCTGGCGCATCGCGATGCGCCCGGGCCGGCCCATGGCGATCGGCCGCATCGAGAGCCAGGGTCACAGCGCCATCCTGTTCGGCCTGCCCGGCAACCCCGTGGCCGTGATGGTGACCTTCTATGCGTTCGTGCGTGACGCCTTGCTGGCGATGAGCGGCGCCGCGCCTGCGCCGCTGCCCATGCTGCGCGCCGCCAGCACCTTGGGCGTGCGCAAGAAGCCCGGCCGCACCGAATACCAGCGCGGCATCGTCAGCCGCGCAGCCGACGGGCGGTGGCAGGTCGAAATCACCGGCTCGCAAGGCTCGGGCATCCTGCGCAGCATGAGCCAGGCCAACGGCCTGGTCGTGCTGCACCACGAACAAGGCGACGTCACCGCCGGCGAACTGGTCGACGTGCTGCCGTTCGACGGCCTGGTCTGACCCCGCGCAACCCGCCACCAGGGGCAAAGCGAAGCGAGCCCCCATCAAGCCACGACTTACGCACGGGCCTCCCGGGCGTAGAGGCGGCGCCCCCCGGGGCAAAGCGAAGCGAGCCCCCATCAAGCCACGACTCACGCACGGGCCCCCCGGGCGTAGAGTTGGAGCCCTGCATGGGGCAAAGCGAAGCGAGCCCCTCATCAAGCCACGACTCACGCACGGGTCCCCCGGGCGTAGAGTTGGCGCCCCCTGGGGGCAGGAGCGCAGCGACTGGGGGGCCCTATTTCGCCAGGAGCTTCCAAGTCGCCACCACCGTGTCCGGGTTGAGCGATATCGAACCGATGCCTTCTTGCGCCAGCCATTGCGCAAAGTCGGGATGGTCGCTGGGCCCCTGGCCGCAAATGCCCACGTACTTGCCGTGGGCCCGACAGGCTGCAATCGCCCGCGAGATCAGCGCCTTGACCGCGGGGTCGCGCTCGTCAAAGTCTTTGGCCAGCAACTCCAGGCCCGAATCGCGGTCCAGCCCCAGGGTGAGTTGGGTCAGGTCGTTGGAGCCGATCGACATGCCGTCG
>JAYSVE010000104.1:0-5275 GCA_043718725.1 Methylibium sp. | reverse complement strand
TGGCCAACGACACCGAGTTCGGCCTGGCCAGCTATTTTTTCAGCCGCGACATCGGCCGCATCTTCCGCGTCGGCGAGGCGCTGGAGTACGGCATGGTGGGCGTCAACACCGGTTTGATCTCGACCTCCGAAGTGCCGTTCGGTGGCGTCAAGCAGTCGGGCCTGGGGCGCGAGGGTTCGCGCCACGGCATCGAGGACTATCTCGAAATGAAATACCTGTGCCTGGGTGACATTCTGAAATGAACGGCGCCGCACGCGCCCTGGCGGCGGCCCTGCTCGCCTGCGCCGCGGGCGTCGCGGCGGCCGGCTGGAGCTTTCGGCTGGCCGATGGACGCCAGGTCGCCATCCTTCCCGACAGCGCGGCCGGCGACAGCGCCCACATCCTGGAGCGGCGCAACCCGGATGGCAGCCTGGACCAGCAGTTCGGCGTCGATGGCCGGGTGATCTTCAGCCTGGGCGCCGACAGCCCCGGGCCACGCTCGGTTCGAATCGACAAGAACGGCCGCCTGCTCGTGGTCGGCGCCGCGATGGGCGCCGCCAACCGCGAGGTGCCGGCGTCGCTGCGCTTCCTGTCCAACGGCAAGATCGACCTGACCTGGGGCATTCAGGGCCGCAGCCTGCTGCCTTCACCGGTGCAGCAAGCCCACGGCGCGGACATCCTGCAGTTGCCCGATGAGAGCGTGCTGGTGCTGGGCCAGCTCGAAGGCCCGGTGAGCGAGCAAGCGGCGTTGTGGCGCATGACCAGCAGGGGGGTGCTGGACCCCAGTTTCGGCACGGCCGGCATGCAGCGCGCCACCGGCCTCGAAGCGTCGGAGGCCCTGGGCCTGCAGCTTGACGACGACGGTGCGGTGCTGATCGCGGTGCAGAGCGTGCGCCAGGGTCTGGCATGGCTGGAGGTGCACCGCCTGCCGCCTGGCGTGGACCTGCCCCAACGGGTGGCCCTGCAACCCCGACCCGCCAACTGGCGCGGCCCCGTCACGCTGGCCCGAACCAGCGGCACATGGCAATGGTTCGATGCGTCGCAAGCCAGCACCAAAGGCGGCGTGGCGCTGGTCGGCGTGGCGGCCACGACGGTGTGGAGTCATGCCGAAGCCAAGGCCGCCGTGGCGCCGCCGGTGGCGCCCGCCATTTCGACCGACGGTGGCGCGGCGTGGAATCCGTTTGCCAAACCCACCGAGGCCGAAGCACCGCCGGCCGCCGACGGCACCGGCGCGACGCTCGGCTCGGCCTGGCTGGGCTGGCTGCTGCTGGGCATTGCAACGCTGCTCGGCATGGGCTGGTGGCGCTGGCGGCGGCACCAGGCCGAACAGGTCACGCGCGACGCGGTCGCCGCCGACGGCCGGCCGTCACGCCAGCGCCGGTAGGCTCACGCCGCTGACGCCGGCCTGCGCCAACGCCTGGCGCAGCAACGTGCCCGCCTGCCTGCCGTGGCCCGGGAACTGGCTGACGCCCAGCAGCACCGACAGCGACAGATCTTGCCCGGCCACGCTGAACGGGCGCTGTGCCGTCACGGCCAACTTGGCGGCCACCTGGGCGCCGTCGTCCGGCGCGTCGATCCAGGCCAGCAGCACCGCAAAGACATCGCCGCCGAGCGCCGCCACCACATCGCTGGCGCGCAGGCCGGAGCGCAAACGCTCGGCCAACTGGCGCCGCAGCACGTTGGCCGATTCGGCCCCCCAACGCCCTTCCGCGGCCGCCATGCCCTGCACCCGCAACACCAGCAAGGCCATCGGCGCGGGCTCGCGCTCGCGCAGCGCCAGCAGGTGGGTGATGTGCTCCAGCAACTGCGCCAGATTGGGCAGGCCGGTGGCCATGTCGGTGGCAAAGGCGCGCCGCGCCGCCACCTCCAGCCGCTTGCGTTCGACGGCCAGGCGCAGCACCCGCGCGAGCGCATCGCCATGCGAATCGCGCAATGGCACCACGTCCTGGGCACCCAGATGGATCAGCCGGGTCGCCAGTTGCGGGTGCGGTTCGGGCGCCACGACGACGACCGCGCTGTCCAGTGCCGCATGCGGCCAGGCCGGCCATTGCAGCACGCGCTCGACGGTCCACTGGGCGTCGGCCGTCAGCAGCACCGCGTCGTAGTACTGTTCACGCAGACGCTCCGACACCTCGGCCAGCGACGCACAACCATGCAAGACGAACGGCCCATACGCCGACGTCGACAGGTCGGGCGGCTGTGCGCTGAGGCAAACGACTTGGAGGACCGAATTCATGCTGCTGGGGCGGGCGCTGACAAACATCATGCGCAGAGTTGCCGCCACTGAACATCGGTTCGAACACGCAAGAAGCGGACAAGTGCACGGTTGCGGACGAAACGACGGGCCCGTGCGGGCCCGTGGTGGTGTGTGGAGCGGGTGAGGGGAATCGAACCCCTGTATGAAGCTTGGGAAGCTGCCGTTCTGCCATTGAACTACACCCGCGGTTCGGCGTCGATTCTAGCCTCGCGGCTCGGGCACAATGCGCGGCCCTGTTGGCCCCGCGCCCCCCACCATGCCCGTTTCCTCCACTCGCACCGCACCCCTTCGGCACCCGGGCATTCGCAGCTACGTGGTCCGCGCCGGTCGCATGGGGCCGGGCCAGGAGCGCGCGCTGGCCGATCTGGGACCGCGGTTTTTGCTGCCCTTTGTGCCAGCGCCGCAGGACTTCACGGCCTGCTTTGGGCGTGCCGCGCCAACGGTGCTGGAGATCGGCTTCGGCATGGGCGACGCCAGCGCGCAAATCGCCCAGGCCCTGCCCGGCACCGACTTCATCGGCATCGAGGTGCACACCCCCGGTGTCGGCGCGCTGCTCAAACGCATCGGCGAACTGGGTTTGACCAACCTGCGGCTGATCCAGCACGACGCCGTCGAGGTGCTGGAGCACATGGTTGCACCGGCCTCACTGGCCGGCGTGAACGTGTTCTTTCCCGACCCCTGGCACAAGACCAAGCACAACAAGCGCCGCTTGATCCAGCCCGCCTTCGTGCAACTGCTGGTCAGCCGCATGGCCGCGGGCGCCACCCTGCATTGCGCCACCGACTGGCAGCCGTATGCACAACAGATGCTGGACGTGTTGCGCGCCGCGCCCGGCTTGCGCAACACGGCGCCGGGCTTCGCACCCAAACCCGCCTGTCGGCCGTTGACCAAGTTCGAGAACCGTGGCCGGCAACTGGGGCACGGCGTGTGGGACCTCGTGTTCGAGAAGCGTTGACGCCGGGCCGACCGCCACGGCTTCGAGCCCGGCCTGGCCTCAATCGGCCCAGCGGACCCAACCCATGTACGAGGTCAACAGCACGACGATGCCGAAGCCGATGCGGTACCAGGCAAACGGCACGAAGTCGTGGGTGGTGATGTAGCGCAGCAGCCAGCGCACGCAGGCCCAGGCCGACAGGAACGAGAACACCAAGCCGACGCCGAACAGAGGGATGTCGGCCGCCGACAGCAGCGCGCGCTCCTTGAACAGGCTGTAGGCGCCGGCGCCGATCAGCGTCGGGATGGCCAGAAAGAAGCTGAAGTCGGTGGCGGCCTTCCGGCTCATGCCCAGCAGCATGCCGCCGATGATGGTGGCGCCCGAGCGGCTGGTGCCGGGGATCATCGCCAGGCATTGCACCAGGCCGACCTTGAGCGCATCGACGGGCGTCATCTGGTCGACCGAATGGATGCGCGCGACCGTGCTGCGGCGCTCGGCCCACAGGATGATGAGGCCGCCCAGGATGAAGGTGCTGGCCACCACCACCGGCGTGAAGAGATTCGCCTTGATGGCCTTGCCGAACAGCAGCCCCAGCGCCACGGCGGGCACGAACGCGATGCCCACGTTGATTGCGAAGCGCTGTGCCTTCGCATCGCTGCCCAGCCCCAGCATCGTTTCACGCAGGCGCTGCCAGTAGACGATCATCACCGCGAAAATCGCGCCGGTCTGGATGGCGATGTCGAAGACCTTGCTCTTGTCGTCGCTGAAGCCGAGCAGCGAGCCGGCCAGGATCAGGTGGCCGGTGCTGGAGATCGGCAGGAACTCGGTGAGCCCCTCCACGATGCCCATGATCGCGGCCTTGGCCAACAATGCAATGTCCAAACAGACCCCCGGCTTTCAAACAGCCGCGGATCATACCGGCGCCACCCGGCGGTTCAGCGCAAGCCGGGTTTGCCGAGACTGCCGTGGCGTGACCAGGCGCGCAGCAATCCTCACTTCACCGGGTTCACCGGGTTCAGCGTCAGCGAAATGCCACGCGCGGTGACCCGCAGATCGCCGGGCTGGTAACCGCGCCCCCGCGCGCTCTGCACGTCTTCGGGCTTGAGGGTGTGCACGACCTGGCCGTCCAGCATCTCCTCGGCGAGCAGCCGGCCGATGCGATTGACCTGGTTCTGCAGTGGGCCCGGCGCGTCGCCGATCAGAAAGCTCTCGACCCGCACGTCGGCCAGCCGGACGGTGTTGTCGGCGGGCTCGAAGCGCACCGCGTAGTTCAGGTCCATCGTGCCTTTCAGCGGGGTTCTCAGCAGCCGGTCGCTGGCGCTCACGTCGAGCTGGGTCGCGATCCGGTGGGTGTCGGGCAGCAGGCTCAGGCGCGGTGAGCTGACGGTCACGTCCAGCAACTCCAGGTAGCGCTTGCTGACCGGGAACCGCCCGGCCACGAGCTGCTGCAGGCGGTCTTGCGACACCTCGATGTTGCGCGGCCCGAAGCCGCTGGCGCAGGCGCCGAGCAGCAGCGTCGACGCGGCCAGGACGATCAACGAACGGCGACCTTTCACGGCAAGCTCCCTGTTGGATGTCATTCGTAGCGCAACGCTTGAATCGGCAGCAACGCCGCCGCGCGCCGCGCCGGGTAGAACCCGAAGAACACCCCGACAGCCGCCGAAAAGCTCACCGCCAGCGCCACCGCCTGGCCGCTGAGCGCCACCTGCCAGCCGGCAAATTCGGCCACGCCCCATGTGGCAACGGCGCCCAGCACCACGCCGATGGCGCCGCCGATCAGGCTCAACACCACGGCTTCGATGAGGAACTGCGACAGGATGTCGCGCCCGCGCGCGCCCACGGCCATGCGCAGGCCGATCTCGCGGGTGCGCTCGGTCACGCTGACCAGCATGATGTTCATGATGCCGATGCCGCCCACCAGCAGGCTGACCCCGGCCACGGCGGCGAGAAGCAAGGTCATGACCCGACTCGACTCCTCTTGTGCGGCCAGCATTTCGGTGAGGTTGCGCACGCTGAAGTCGTCGTCCTGGCCGCCCTGCAGGCGGTGGCGCTGGCGCAGCAGCTCGCGGATGTTGGCTTCGGCGACCTTCATGCTTTGCCCCTCG
>JAYSVE010001023.1:0-2498 GCA_043718725.1 Methylibium sp. | reverse complement strand
GGCGCTCTGCGGAGTGAAGTGAAGGAGGAGAGCCGGTACTCCGGGTCGGAGGACATGAACGGAGCAGAGCGCCCCACCGGCCTGATCGGCGCTCAGGGGGTCTCACCGATGAGGCGCCGCGCAAAGAGTCAACGAGCATCCGCCACCGTCGCCGGCCCGGCGCGAGACTTTACGACGAGTTGCGCCACGCCGATCGTCACGCACATGGTCGCCAACGCGAGCCACGCACAGGGCCGCAACAGCGGCATGCCGATCAGGATCAGGCCGACGTTGCTGCCCGGGATCAACAGGCTGCCTCAGGACATCAGCATGCCGCCGGCAAGGCAGCGCGCCACGGCAGACGCGGTTGGCGGCGTGTTGCGCAGGCGCCCGGCCGTCCAGCCGTCCAGCAGCGCGCCGACGTACTGCGCGATCAGGCACAGCACGCCGAGTGCGAGCCGCATCGAATTTCAGAGCGCTCTTCCGGGCAGGTCACATTCGACAGCCTCCGCCGCTGCCGTGGCGACCAGGCGGCAGCCCATTGACTCGGCCATCCTCCTCCGCCAGTGTCAACCCTCGATCAAGAAGCTGAAGCCATGCTTGCGAAACCCCAGGCTTTCGTAGAACCGGTGGGCGTTGGCGCGGTTGACGTGGCTGGACAAGACCAGCTTGTAGCAACCGCCGCTCGCGCACAGTTCCATCGCAAAGCGCATCATCCGCCGGCCGATCCCGGCGCCCTGCATTTCGGGTGCAACGCAAACGTCCTCGACGATGCCGGAGTCGCGCGCGCCGTGCGAGAGGCCGCCGACCAGGATCAGCGCGAACGTGCCCACGACCTGGCCGTCAACCTCGGCAACATAGATGCGGTGGCCGGTGCGCGACGCCAGATCACGGAAGCGCGCGCGGGCCTGCTCGAGAGCCATCTCGGGCTCGGGCTCGATGTCGAGCAGCTTGTAGAGCGCCAGCAACTGCGCGACATCGGCCAGCGCGGCGGGGCGGATGGCAAGGTCCATGACAGCGCTGCGGGCCAGCCGGCTACAGGTCGAGCTTCAGCACGCGCTTGGCATTGCCGTACATCACGTCGTCGATCACGCCGTCGTTGAACCCCAGTTGCCGGTAGTCGTTGATCGACTGGGCCATCGGCCGGAACGGGTAAGAGCTGCCGTACAGGATCTGCTGGCGCATGCAGCCGTTGGCCGCTTCGACATACAGGCCGCCGCCGGGCGCGAAGATGTACATGTCGGGCACGATGAACACGTTCGGCCAGCGAAACGCGACGCCGATGATTTCGTTCACGAACGGGTAGAAGCCGTGGTAGCAGACGATGGCCAGGCTGGGGAAGGCGCGCGCCACATGGCCCACCGCCGCGGCCTGGACCATGTCCAGGCTCGGCGCCGTCGGCCCGGACATGATGGTCACCGGCACGCCGAGCTGGTCGCAGGCATCGTAGATCGGGAACAGCATGGGGTCGTCGGCCGGTCGGGGCGGGCTGCCGAAGCCGGGCTCGACATTGATGGCCTTCAGGCCGAGTTCCCCGACCGCGCGCTCGACTTCGCGCACGGCCCCCTTGATGCCCCAGCGGTGCGGGTCGATCGAGCCCACGCCGACCAGCTCTTTCTGGCCCTGGACCATCGCGTGGATCTCGTCGTTGGAGTGCTTGATGCCCGGCGTGTCGCGGCCGACGATCACCGCGGCCGTGATGCGCGTGTCCTTGATCTCGCGCACGAACGAATGGCGATCCTTGGACTGCGTGAAGTGCTCGACGTTCTTCGCGCCGACGCGCCCGTTGAGCCACTTGACGACCTCGAATTCCGGCGTGCCGGGCGTCTTGCCGTAGAAGTCGTGCAGATAGGCAGGACGACTGCGCATGTCGATCACTTTTTTGCTGGTCATTGGAATCTTTCCTCTGTGATGAATCTTTGGTTCGAGCCGTGCGACGGTTTCGTTGGGTGGCGGCCGCACCCGATCCGCCCGGACGCTGGTCAGGATGCCTGCTTCACCTCGGCGGGCTTGGTGGAGCGCTTGGCGTAGGCCTCGATGAAGTCGGTGGCCGCCCGGCTACCGCCCGAGAACGACTTCATCGCCTCTTCGTGCAGCAGCGACAGCGCCTTGATCTTGATTTCGTTGGCGCGCTCGCCGTCCAGGGTGTTTGCAAGTCGCCGCGGACGCGGCAGGTCCACCTCGATCGTGGCCCGCACGCGGGTCGGGATATTGGTCATCACGATCAGGCGGTCGGCCAGGAAGATCGCCTCATCGATGTCGGTGGTGATGAAAAAATTGGTGCGGTGAGACTCTTCGTACAAGCCGGAGTAGTACTCCCACATCAACTCCTTGGACATCGCGTCCAGACCTCGAAAGGGTTCGTCGAGGATCATCACCTCAGGGTCGTTGATCATCGCCCGGGCCAATTCGGCGCGCCGCTGCATGCCCCCCGAGAGCTGCGTCGGATACTTCTTTCTGAAAGCCTTCAGGCCCACCTTGTCGAGCAGCCAGTCGGCTTTGGATCGGGTCTGTGCGTT
>JAYSVE010001022.1:0-2501 GCA_043718725.1 Methylibium sp. | reverse complement strand
CCGCCGAAGATCTGGATTTGCGGCATCGGCAGCAGGCAGGCGTCGGGCCCTCCCAGCGCCTGATACAACGGCACGCCCTGCGACGCCGCCGCCGCATGGGCCGCGGCCATCGACACCGCCAGCGTCGCGTTGGCGCCGAGCCGGGTCTTGGCGTGGGTGCCGTCCAGATCGATGAGCCGCTGGTCCAGCGCCGCCTGGTCGTCGGCCGCGCAGCCCATGACGGCCCGCGCAATCTCGCCGTTGACGTTGGCCACGGCCGTTTGCACGTCCAGGCCGCCGAAGGGCCGCGTCGCGTCGCGCAGCTCCAGGGCCTCGCGCCTGCCCTTGGACGCCCCTGCCGGAACGATTGCCTGGCCCACCGAGGCGTCGTGCAGCGTTACTTCGGCCTCCACGGTCGGCCGGCCGCGGCTGTCCCACACGCGCCGCGCGTGGACCGAACGAATGCGGGTGTCGTTCATTGGCCGAGGGCCTGTCGCCATGCCGTGGCAACACCTTGCAGTTGATCGGCCGGCTGGCGCAGCAGCGCCCGCGCCACGCGCCTGACCACGTCGCGCTGCACGTCGGTGGTGATGTATTCGACCGGCGACTTGCCGTCGACGCGCGCCAGCAACAGGCCGGGCAACAGCGCGGCCGCGCGGCGCTCCAGGGCGTCTGGCGGCTCCCAGTCGACACCTTGCAAATAGGCGCTAGCCAACGCGTCGAAGCTGCGCAAAAACGCCTCGGTGGCCGGCGCATTCCACAGGCACTTGAGCAGCAGGTGGTTGAGGCAGAACGCTAGATCGAACGCCGGGTCGCCCCACCAGGCGCATTCGGCATCGAGCAACACCGGGCCAAGCGGTCCGATCAGGATGTTCTTGGGGCTGACATCGCCGTGCTCCAGCGCCACCGCGTGCGCCTGAGTCACGGCCAACAGCCGCTTCAGTGCCGGGGCCAGGTCGGGGTGGCGACGGGCCGTGGCCAGCAGGTAGGGTTCGAGCCGAATGTCGAAGAAGATCGCGTCGGTGTCGAATTGCGCCGCGAGTTCAAGACGGGCGGCCGAGTGGCCATGGATGCGCGCCACCATGTGGCCGACCGCGCGCGCGCTCCCCAGGTCGGCGTGGCCGTCGCGAAGGGCGTGCTTCCACAAGAGGTACTCCGGCGGCGGCAGGTAGCTCATCACGAGCACGCCCCGTTCGGGATGCTGGCCCAGAACCCGCGGCGCGCAGCCGGGAAGTGCGTCGTTTGCAATCCGCATCCAGCGCGCTTCGTAGAGGTTTCGCGCGATCGGCGCGCGCCAGTCCGCCGCCACACGCAGCCTGTCCAGCGCGCGTTTGGCGCACACCGGACCGGCGTCGGACTCGATGCACCAGATCTCGGACGACACGCCACCGGCCAGCGGCCAGCCGGTCAGCGGCCCGGCTCCGGCAAGACCGAGCTCATGCAGGGCCTGGGCTAACTCGGCAGGCACGGGGCTGGAGCCCTCAGGCGGTGCTGTCATAGCCGGCTTCAACGAATTTGACCAACGCGTGAAGTGCGTGGTTGACCGGTGTCGGAAACCCCAATTCACGGCCGCGGCGGGCCACGAAGCCGTTGAGGTGGTCGATCTCGGTCAACTTGCGGCGAGCCATGTCTTGGGCGGTGGACGAGAACTGGCCGGGCATCGCGACGGCAATGCGATTCATCGCTTCGAGCGCGGCCGCGAGAGGCAGGTTGACGTGTTCGGCGGTCGCAAGCGCCACCACTTCGCGCACCACGGCCTGCTGAAGCTCGCGGATCGACGCCGTCGCGGCCAACTGCGCGTAGGTTGCCTGGGCCAGGCCAGAAATGGCGTTGTAGGCGCAGTTCACCATCCGCTTGGACCACAGCTCGGCCGTGATGTTGGGCGAGACCCGCACCGGCACCTGGGCGGTGACGAACAATGCCACCACCAGGTCCTGCAGGGTGCGGGCGATCGTGGGGTCGGTCAAACCCCAGACGTCCGGCGCCCCGATCACCAGGTCGCCCCGGCCATGGTGCTTCACGCAGCCCGGCTGGGGCCTCGCGGTGGCGACATAGACCACCGCGGGCACCACAACGGTCTGGCGCAGTTGCCTCGCGATCGTTGCGACGTTCTCGACCCCGTTTTGCAGGCTCAGCACGACCGAGTCGCTGCCCAGTTGCGGCACCAGACCACCGGCCAGCGCATCGGTGTCGGTCGAATTGACGCAGAACAGCACCAGGTCCGCGCCGCGCACCGCCTCCAGACCGACGCTCGCCGCAACGCGAATCACTTCGACCCGGCCCGCCATGTCCAGGCGCAGGCCTTCGTGTTCGATCGCCTTCACATGCGCGGCTCGGCCGATCAGCGTCACACGGTGTCCCGCGCGCGCATCGCGCCGAAGAAACCGCCGACGACGGCAATGGCGTGAAAGGGATGGATCAGATCAACCTAAGAACCGCAGTTGACCCCATGCGGACCCCGGGAAAGCCAGCACTGGCGCAAGTTTGATGTCATTTGGCAAACTCACCCGATGGGTGAAGTC